>SLMC01000278.1 GCA_007133745.1 Kiritimatiellia bacterium | reverse complement strand
CCTTGTGTCGGTGGAGGAAAACGTTGAGAAAGAGAAATGCCGCCACAACACAAACTTTCTTCACCAACCGGCATAAAGCCGGTGGGATCGTGAATAACTGCGACAAATCGCAGATGCGCCCCTGGAATGATGGGTGCCGTGCAAAATTAAACGGTTGCTAATTTTGCGTTAGGCTTTGCGCTCATCTTGCATTGCATTGTTTTTCGTGCGCGAGACATAGTTTTGGCTGTTTTTAAATTTATTTTGCGCATTTTTCCGGCGGCAAGGTAATGCCTCTATAGGAAGCGGTTGTCTATCCGTGCCGTGAAAAGCGATCTTGGGGGCTATTTGTTACAGATGTGTCTAACTGCGTGTGATTTGGATAACAAAGGGGGGTGGCATGAAAGGAGACTTGTTTCGACGGTGTTCTCATGGCGTAGCTCATTGGGCGTTGAACAATTTGGACGCGCCTTTGGGCTTGATGAACGTCGCCGGCATGGGCGGCCGGAACGGTCGTGTACTGGAAGAGGAAGTCATGGACGACCGGACCGAGGCCGAGGCTTATCATGCTCTGGTCGAAACGCACGGGCGTCTTCTGCATGCGCCGTTCGTAAAATTTCTCGATACGCTGGATATCGGACATGGAACGGCGTTGGATATCGGCTGCGGACCGGGCCAATTGACCGTGGCGCTGGCGTTGCGGCATCCCGGCTTGAAGCTTCACGGTGTGGATCTGTCGTCCGAAATGCTGGCTCGGGCCCGATCTCATGCCGCGCGCGCCGGGGTGGCCGACCGCGTCACCTTCGAGCAGGCCGACGCCAAGACGCTGGTCGGCGAAAACGGCGCCTACAACCTGGTCTATTCGCATTTCACCTTGCATCATCTGGAAACTCCGTCCGTTCTGCTTGATGCGGCCGACCGGCTGGCGGGCGATGAAGGAACGGTAGTGATACGCGATCTGCGCCGTTTGCCCGCCTGGCTCGTGGAGACTCAGGTTCTGTTCAGCCGTTGGGCCTTGCGCTATACGCCGGTACAGATCAAGCAATGCCGGGAATCGCTGCGGGCGAGTTTGAGTTGGGCCGAAGCGGTTCGGCATTGCCGGAATTCGCGCCTGCGCGACGCCACCCTGACCCGTACGTCCCTGCTGGACTATGTCATCGTTAGACCACTCCGGCGCCAGGCGTGAGCAGTGAAATGGCACAGTTCGCACATCGTACCGTGCCGCCCGCCGGCCTTGCGCCGGTGGAGGTAACGTTGAGGGGGGAGGCGCTGCGTCCTCTTCTCTCAACTTCCTTCACCACCGGCGCAAGGCAGGCAGGATCGAGGAAAGGGCGCCCAATCATTTTCCGATCACTGGTCACGATGTTTCTTCGGTTGATTGTTCGTCGGGAAAAGTGCAGGATGGTTTGACTGGGTGAAGGAGAACTGAATGGACGCTACGGACGAAACAAACGTGCCGGATCAGGGCGATTTTCTGGAACGGTTCCTTCCCGTACAGCCGGCGCTGTACGCCTTTGTCCGTTCATTCGGGTTCAAGCCTTTCGATGCGGACGATGTGGTGCAGGAGATTGCGAGTGCGCTTTGGAAGTCCTATGCCGCCTACGATCCGGCCCGTTCGTTCGAGGGCTGGGCGATCGGGGTGGCACGCAATCTGATTCGCAACTGGTTCCGTCATCGGCATGCGCGACGTCATACGGTGGCGGACAGCGCGTTGTGCGAACGGATTGCCGATCATGTCGGCACGGTGATCGAGGAGCGGCATGCCGATTTCGACGACCGGCGCGAGGCGCTGGAAGAATGTTTGCGAACGTTGCCGGCGCGCGCGGTGCAACTGATGCGCTGGCGCTATGCCGATCGGCTGTCGTTGCCGGCCATTGCCGACCGGATTCGCAAGACCTATACGGCGGCGAACGCCATGCTCACGCGTATACGCGCAAGCCTGACGGATTGCATTTTGGCCCGCATGGGCAAGGCGGCAACATGACAAACGCGGCGGACAGAGCGCTGATGGGCAAGTATCTGGACGGCATTGCGTCGGCCGACGAAAAACGGCGGCTGGCCGAGCGTCTCGACGATTCTCCCGAGTTGCGGGTCGAATTGACGGAGTGGCTGTATTACGAAACGGCGCTGGCATCGGTTCTGGCGCCCCATGGACAGACAGCGCGGACAACGGGCCGACCGGGTTCCTTCCGACTGCGTTGGGGCGTGGCGTTGAGCCTGGCTGCTTCGCTGATGCTGGCCGTGGCGTTAAGTGTGCTGATGCGGGCGCGCCATCCGGCAACGCCGTTGCAATGGGCGACGGCAACCGAACTTCAGGGCGAGGCTTCGGGCCGACTCGGTACGGCGATCCGTCCGCTGGTTGCCGAGACGGTTCTCCAGCCCGGCGAAAGCGTTGCGACCGGGCCCGACTCCATGCTGGAACTGATGCTGGCTGTCGGCGGGCGCATGATCGCGGACAGGAACTCCGAATTCCGGAGCCCCGACGCCGGCTTGGATATGCGCTTGGACCGCGGCCGTTTTCTGTTCGATATTCCTACAGTCCGGCCTGGCCAGCCGGGTTTGACCTTGTCCGTTGCGGACGGTCCTTCCTTGTCCGTGTTGGGAACGCGGTTCGAGGTTGGGGCCGATGCGGGCCTTTTGTCTCTGCGCGTGGAACAGGGCCGGGTGCGCGTCCATGCGCCGGACGGCTCGGTGGATGTCGGCCCCTTGCGCAAGCTGGAGGCGCGGGCCGACGGCATCGTGTCGGGCCCCAACCCGATCATGCTCAGCGAGATCGCGCGCTGGCATTACGGGCAGGATCAAGTGGCGCCCGGAACCGTGCTGTTTCTTGATTCATTCGAAGACGGACTGGACCGATGGGACCCGATTCATGGCGACTGGAGAATTGTTGCAGGACGGGGCTTTAAAGGGTCGTCGGGTTTGGTTCTGAAACGCTCTGACGCCGGGGCCGAGGACTTGTCCAGAAAAATCATTGCGCCTAAGTTCATCCCTCGCTACGACAGTTACGAGGTGTCCTGGCTCTTGTCCCCTTCCGAAGCTGTGAAAAATTACGGAATAATGTTTTACGGCGATGCCGAGGCTGCCGAGCCATTGGAGACCCATCGTTTGGACTCCTACGGGTCACCGGTCATTCGCTCAGGCCAAGGCATGAATTTACGGCTCGTGATTCAGGGAAACCGCGGCGATTGGTATGCGAACAGTCAAAAGACGCATGCCATGCGCATTCCGGAAGCCTATGCGCGTATAGCCTTGTTCGTGGTCGATCAAGGCCGCCACGATATCGTGATTGACAATGTTCGCATCGTTGCGCATGCGCCGCTGCCGTCGTTGACCGACGCGGCTTCGCGTCGGATTTTGTTCGAGGACGATTTTGAAGCGGATCTTTCTCGGTGGCATGTGTTGGATTCCGGAGCGGATCTTGTCGATGGCGGCGGGATTTCAGGCGGACGCGCTTTGCGACTCGCCCCGAAAGCTGGAACAGACGCGAGTTTGGTCGTTTATCCAAAACTTGCGCAGTTTGCGTCCAATATCGAGGTGGAGTTCGACGTTTATATTCTTCATTCAAAAGATCGCGCGCCGCCTGTTGGCTTCGGGATCGTGATGAAGCTGCCTCCAGGCATCCCCTCGCCTGTGCTGCCTCCTATGGATCCGATCGAGTTGCCACGCAACAGATGGTTCAAGGCGCGCACTGTTTTTCAGGGAACGGATTATGTCTTTGAAATACTGGACAACGGGAAAAGCGTCGGACATCAAGCTTTCTATTTGCGGTCGCCCGGCATCGTGCCCGGCATCAATCTGCAAACCGCCGATCCGTCGGTTTCTTTGCTGGTCGACAATTTCCGGATATGGGCGCGCGGTCCCGAGTAAGAGGCGCGATTTGCTCGGCTTTGTCGCGAGCTTCAGGACGCACTCTGGTCGGCTCGGCAACCCAAAACACACACGTTCCGTGTTTTCGTTTAGTCCAACCCCTTTGGGGTTGCCATTAATAAGCCTTTAGCGCCTTCATCCCGCCGTTCTGCCGAAGAAACAAGAAATTGGAGGCGTGATTGTTTGTGAGTGTGTGGGGCGTGGGCTCGTGTATTCGTTAAAGCGGGAGGGTTTGGGGCTACGGGGCATCAAGTCACCGGGTACGCCCTGAAACCCGAAACCTGAAACCACTCATGTTCTCTCGCTCCAAGCTAGCGAGCCTTCCGGGTCAGGGCGAGCGCGAGGAGCGCGGCGAACAGCCAGGTGGTGGCGGGCATTTGCAGGTTGAAATCGCCCAGCGAATGGAAGGCCATGCATATCCAGACCAGCAGTCCGGTCAGATGTCGGTCGTGGGTTTCGCCGGGCACGTCGTCCCAGTCCTCGTGTTGGCGGCGTCGGGATTCGCGGCGCAGACGCCCGAGCAGCATCAGGAACAGGGCCAAGGCCGGACCGAGGAACAGGAGGAAGCCGACAATGCCGTATTCCTCCAGCAGTTGCAGCCAGTCGCTGTGAACCTCGAAGGAATGGAAGTTCGTGTTGCGCAAGGTCGGCCATGTGCCGGCATCGCGGTCGCCGTCGGGACTGGGTCCGAAATGGAACCAGAGATGCTGGTGCATGCCGGGTCCGATGCCGAAGACCGGTGCGCTGCGCCAAGCGCGCCAGGCGCCGCCATACATGCGGCCGCGGCTGGTGCGCAGGGCGTCCTCGATCACGGCGGCGCGTCCTTCCGGTTCGCCGATCGTGTCGATTTGCCGCCAGGCTCCGTAGTTTTTGAACCGTGTCACGTAGGGATGGCGACTGTTCCAGAACAGGATCAGGGCAATGAGCAGTGTGGCCAGCGCGCAGAATCGAACCAGCCACCGGTTGCGCGGCGGCCATTGCCCGAAGCCCCAGATCAGCGTTGCCGTCGCGATGACGATCAGGGTTAAGCCGCCGCCGCGCGACTGGCTGGCCATAACGCCAAGCGTTCCGATGGCGATGAGTCCGCCGCCCCAGACCTTCCATATCCGGCTTCGTTCGCGGGCGGTCAGGAACGCCAGGCCCATGCAGACGGCCAATTCCATGATGCCGGCGAAATGGTCCGGGCAAAAGTAGGTTCCGGACGCCCGTCCGGCATATTGTTCGTAGCCCGTTCGCCACAGCACGCGGGGAACATCCGCGAACCAGTGGTTGATCAGTCCGTACAGGCCCAAACAGAAAAGGTTGCCGGCCACGAGCGAGAACAGCATGCGTTTCTGTTGGCGGTTGAACCCGCAGAGAATATGCAGGCCCAGCAGGAACGGCGTGAGCAACAGGAGAAAGCTGCGTTCGGCGTCCATGAAGACCGGAGCTTGCATAAAGCGAACGAAGGCGTAGCCTAGGAACGGCAGCATGCCGAGCAGAAGCGCCACAACGCGACGATCAACGTGGCGGAGCGGCGTATCGCGACGGTTCGAAGCGGGCCCGGTGTCGATGACCGCATGGGCGGATGCCGCTCGGCGTTCCGAGGAATGGCCGCTTGTTGCCGGGCGCCAGAGAATGAAGCGCAGGGCGAGGGTTAACGTGGCCAGGAAGAGGAGGAAGGCGAACGGCCAGAACCACCACATTTCCCATGAGCCAAACAGCCACGGCGCAACCAGCAACGTCAGGCCGATGAGGGTGAAGCCGGTCCAGGACAACACGGTGTCGGTAAATTTCATGGAATGGACCTCGTTGATCTATAATCACTGTCATCCCATGGAATAATGGAATGGGGGAATGTTGGGATAATAATAGCAAGCCGAAACGGTGATTGCCTCTGTCGAAAATTCTGCAACGCACTGCGCGAAAGGCAGAAGAAAGACAAAGCGTCATCCACTGGCTGTCAAAGCCTTCCACTTTTCCAATCTTCCACTATTCCATGATTCCCTTCGCAACCCAAATATCAGATTTCAAAATTCAAATGCCCGCATCACCAAACTCGAGCGTCTTTTCGTCCAGATCCGCGAGGCGAGGCGCGGCGCGGTCCTTATCGGACAGCACGGGGTCCTTGACGGGCCATTCGATGCCGATATCCGGATCGTTCCAGAGCAGCGAATGCTGGCCGGTCGGGTTGTAGACGTCCGTGCATTTGTAGAGAAAGGCGGCCGAATCGCTGGTTACCACGAAGCCATGCGCGAAACCGGGCGGGATATAGAGCTGTCGTCCGCTGGCCAGAGACAGTCGGCATCCGAGCCATTCGCCAAAGGTGGGCGAGTTTTTGCGGATATCGACGACCACGTCGAACACTTCGCCATGCAGGCACGTGACCAGCTTGCCTTGCGCCAAGGGGTTCTGAAAGTGCATGCCGCGCAGGATGCCCTTCCAGGAGAAGGAGACGTTGTCCTGCAGAAAATTTTCCTTGATGCCGAGTTCGGGGTAGGTGTCGTTGCGCCAGACTTCCATGAAGTGGCCGCGTTCGTCGCGGTGGACGTCGGGTTCAAGCAGAAATACGCCGTCGAACTTGGTTGGGGTCGCTTTCATGGTGGGTTGGCTCCTTTTAGCGCTCTAATCTGCCGCCTCTGCGATAAAAAGCAAGAAAATTCATCGCGAATCGCGAGGCAACGGGAAATACCGTGGGGTTTCAGGTTTCGGGTGTCAGGTGTCTGAAAATTCGAAACCTGAACACTGAAACCTTTTTCACGAACCCTTTGGCTGCGGGCGAAGCCCGTCTTAATGTCTTGTTTCCGTATTTCGTTTGCGCCGTAGGACCGACATTCTGTCGGTCTTTGGTTGGGCGGACTGAAAGTCCGCCCTACGGCCAGATGTCGCCTCGTCTTCCCCTGTTCGTTTTCCGGCTCGGGCAAGCCGAGCCGCTCCACGAACGCACGTTTTACGTTCCACTTTCAACTTTCCGCATATCTTTGTTTCGTTCCTTGTCTTCTGTTCAATTCTTTCGGGTGTCAGGTGAAACCGCCATGGTTTCCTGTGTTTCTTCGATCAGCGCATCGCGGTGGATGCGGACAAACGCCATCATGTCGTCCTGCCATGCCGGCATGATATCGAGTCCCGCCTGGCGCAGCGCGCGGTTCTCGAGCACGGCGTTGGGCGGACGGCGCGCGGGGGTCGGGTAGTCGGCGGTCGTGCAGGGGATGACGCGGTACGGCACGTTCATGGCGTCGAGAAACGCGCAGGCGAATGCGTACCAGGTGCAGGCGCTGTCGGACGAGGCGTGAAAGGTTCCCTGCGCGCGGACCGAAAGGACGCGTTCGATCTGCGACGCCAGCCGATGCGACCAGGTGGGCGATCCGATCTGGTCGTCGACGACCCGGATATCCGTATCGGGTTGTGTCAGAGCGAGCCGCAACATGGTTTTCGGGAAATTCGCTCCGTTGCGTCCGTACAGCCATGCGGTGCGCAAGATCGCGTGGCGATCGGTTTGTTCGCGCACGGCGTTTTCGCCCGCGAGTTTGGTTTGGCCGTACACGGAGAGCGGATTAGGCGTGTCGTCCTCGACGTAGCGTTCGGGTGGCGGCTTGCCGCCGTCGAAGACGAAGTCGGTGGATACGTGAAGGAGCCAGGCGCGATGGGCGTCGACCCACTGCGCCATGATGCCGGGCGCGTCAGCGTTGACAGCCTGCGCAATGTCGAAATGGCTTTCCGCATCGTCCACGCGCGTATAGGCTGCGCAATTGAGGACAATGTCCGGTTGGTGTCGGTCGAGCGCCGAGCGGCATTGGTCGGGATCGCCTATATCCAAGTCCGCCAGATCGAGCGCAACGAGGCGATACCGGTCGCGCAGCGCCGTCATGCAGTCGGCTCCCAGTTGACCGGCGGCTCCGAAAATCAGCAGAGTTTCCATGGCTTTTCGAGCCGAGAGCGCCGTCCTTCCCGAAAGATGGGCCGACGCTCTCGGTATGCAACCTGCGTTAGCGCCTTAATCGCGCCGTCCTGCCGAAAAAAACAAGAAATTGGAGGCGTGATTGTTTGTGAGTGTGTGGGTGCGTGAGTGTGCGGGTGAAAACTCACATACTCACAAACCCACATACCCACACCCTTGGGTTGCGGGCGACAGCCCGCCTTGTTGCCTTAATCCTCCAGATCGATATCGATAGAATCGACATCGAACGCGGGTGGAGCGGTACGGGTTCGGGCGCTTCCCGTCTTGCGCAACGGCGTGGTCCAAAGATAGACTTTACGCGTGCTGCCGTTCTTCAAGTTCACGGTAGCTTCCACGTCCGGCGTGACGCCGGCCATGTCGAAATCGTGCGACACGATGCGCGAGCCCGGTTTCAGCTTGTCCAGTTGCGGGATCAGCTTGACGTTCAGGCTGGGCAGCAGGTAGAGGGTAATGACGGACGCTTTGCTAAGGTCCAGCTCGAAGATGTCTTTTTCCTCGATGGTCACCAAGTGTTCGACCTTGTTCTTCTTGACGTTTTCCTTGGATTCCTTGACGCGCTGCGGGTCGATATCGTAGCCCCAGGCCTTGCACCCGACTTTCTTGGCGGCCGCCACGACAATGCGGCCGTCGCCGCAACCCAGGTCGTACACGATGTCGTCCTTCTTGACATCGGCCAGACGCAGCATGATTTCGACGGCTTCGTGCGGTGTCGGCACGAAGACCACATCGGGGGTTCGCGCGGGTTTGGCGACCTCTTCGCCCCAGGCCATGCCGGTTAGGGCCACGGCAAGCGCGACAGTCCATACGGCGGGTTTGAACACGGTTTTTCCTCTCATCGTTCCTCGCTCCTCTTTACTGTTGTTTAACCTCTCCATTCGCCGCACGCATGTGTCGGCTTATAAAATAGAGGGGTACACCCAAAGCCAGCGGCGCAAAGCCGAACATCGACAGACCTTTAGCGTAAGCGACGCTTTGCCACAACATATAGAGGCATGTGCCGCAAAAGATCAACGGCAAAATCGGATAAAACGGCGTGACGAAGGGGCGTGGCGTGGTTCGGTCCTTCACGCGCAGAACTAGCATAGCCACACCGGTCAAGTAGAAGAACATCCAAAACACCGGCGCGGTCCCCGCGACAAGCGTGTCGAAGCCGCCATGATATTCCGCCCATGGCAGGCCCGAAACGGAAAATCCCAGTCCGACCATGATCGTGTCGATGCTTCCGCGGCCCCGGGCCGTTCCGACGGCGACGATCATAAGCAGCGCGATGGCGGCCTGAGCCAGCAGAGCCCAGAACGGGGAATGCTTTTTCGGGTTCCAGCGGCCCAGCAGGGTGAACAGCCGATAATCCCGTCCCATGGCCACATGCCCGCGCGCGCCGGTCAGAGCCACGCCGTTGACGGCCCCCAGCACGGAGAGCATGACCAGCAGGCTCATGGCCTGACCGCCTTTGTCGCCCAGCATCGGGGTCAGTACGTCGGCGGCGGGCACCCATGACGCGCGCGCGCCCTCGAAGCCCATGCCCATCATGTAGGCCAAATTGATGAGCAGGTAAAGGCCCGTGATGATGCCGATGCCCAGGATGAGCGAGCGGGGAATGTTGCGTTTGCGGTCGCGCGTTTCGGCCGCCACGAAGGCCGTATCGTTCCATCCGCCATAGGCGTACAGCACGAAAATCATGGCGAAGCCGATGCCGCCTTTGCCGACAGGATTTTCGACGGCGAACGCTTCGGCGCCTTGAAACGCGTACAGGCCGCCCGCCAAAATGCCGAGCAGTCCCAATACTTTGGCGACGGTCAAAATGTTCTGGGCCGTTTTTCCTACGACAATGCCCATGACGTTGACGGCGGTTACGCCCAGAACGCAGGCGCAGGCCAGCCAGACGGTATGATTGGCGTCCAGTCGGCCGTTGGACAGTCTCACCGCGTATTCCGCGAAGATGTAGGCCAGCGATCCGATGCTCGCGGTTTGGATGACCGACAGGCGGCCCCAGCCGAAGAGGAATCCGGTCCAGGGTTTGAAGGCCCGGTTCAGATATACGTAATCGCCGCCCATTTTCGGGTAGGTCGTGGCCAATTCGGCATAGCAAAGCGCGCCGATCAGGGACAGGACGCCGCCGAGCAGCCATGCCCCCAGTCCCTGCCAAGGGCCGCTCACATTGCTGAAAATCAGCGCGGGTACCGTGAAAATCGATACGCCGACCACAATCCCGACAATGATGCTGATGCTGTCCCAGAGCCCGAGACTCGCCGCCGAGCCTGTGCCGTTCAAGTGATCGTCCGTTGATTCAGGCATCGCATTTTCCTTGTTGAGGCTACAGATGATAATCGCCGGCTTTTTCCGGCTGATAGGGCAGCGCCTCGATTTTGAGGCGGCGTCGTCCGGCGGGTACATCCCATTCTATGGTATCGCCTACCGAATAGCCCAGGATGGCCGTTCCGACCGAGGATGTAATCGAGATGCGGCCCAGATCGAAGTCGGAATCATTGGGGAACACCAGCGTGTATTCCACGATTTCATCGGTATCCGCATCACGCAGTCGCACGCGCGAATTCATGGTCACGACGGTGGGCGGGACGTCCTTGGGCTCGAGGATGCGGGCGCGCCCCAATTCGTCCCGGAGATCCTTCAGGTCTTGCCTGTTACGGTTTTTGGCGTCGTTCGCGGAGATCGCGAGAAGCTCCTCGAGCCGTTCCACGTCGTATTTTGTCATGCAAATCATACGTTTTTTCATGATGATCCTTTTTGGCCTGATCTGGAACAAACTTAACACAATAGAGAAATGCCGGGAAAAGGCAAGCCGATAATTTTGGGCTTGCGCCGAGTGGGAACCTGCGCCAGTATTTGCCGTTATGAAACGACCTGTGGTGGGTTTGAATATGGATGTGCATGCCGAGGCGGACGGCGCGCTGGATCGCAGTCAGATCCGGTTCGATTATGCGCGGGCCCTTGTCGAAGCGGGCGGTTTGCCGCTGCCGATTCCGGCTGTGGCCGACGAGGCGCTGCTGCGCCACTATCTGTCTTTCCTTGACGGCATCGTATTGTCCGGCGGCGCGGATTATCCGCCGAAAATGTACGGGGCCGAGTCGCATCCTGAGACACGGCCTTGCGCCGAGGCGCGCGCTCAAACCGATTTTATGCTGGCGCGTCTGCTTTTTTCCGAGAGTCGCCTGCCGGTTCTGGGCATTTGTCTGGGGCATCAGTTAATTGGCGTGGCGAATGGCGGGGGGCTGATTCAGCATTTGCCTCGTGCCGAACAGCACAAAAGCGTCAAACCCGGATTGGACCGCGAGCATCGCGTTCGTCTTGCGCCGGGCAGTTTTTTGCACGGGCTGTTCAATGCCGAATCCATTCGGGTCAATTCCGCGCACCATCAGGGGCTTGATCCGTCAGATGTTTCCGACGATCTGGAAGCGGTGGCCTGGG
>SLMC01000245.1 GCA_007133745.1 Kiritimatiellia bacterium | reverse complement strand
CGCCCGCCGACCTTGTGTCGGTGGAGGAAAACGTTGAGAAAGAGAAAGGCCACCACAACACAATCTTTCTTCACCAACCGGCATAAAGCCGGTGGGATCGTGAATAACTGCAACGAAACGCCGATGCGCCTCCATCAAAATAAAAACAAAATATTCGCTTGCGATCAATCTGTTATTTGCCTATATTCGCTCTCGTTATATTGATTTTGCATGGTTTGTTCATGCAAGATTCAGATATTACATGATCATGGGAGAACAGCCATGGGAATAACGGTCAAAAAAAAGAAGCTGACGGTAAAGACACTGAGAGCGCAACCGGGCGAATCTGCCGCTTCCGACGAATCCGAATCCAAATCGGGGACATCCGAAATTCCGACGGCCAAACCTCCGTCGGCCGAAGCCGAAATTCCGACGGCGGCGCCGCCCGTGGCCGCCGCCGCCCCGACAGTTAAGCCGGCCTCGTACACGCTGGCCGGAACATTGGCTATTATCGCCGTCATCATGTTCATTACGCTGATCGTACTCCAGTCGTTGGAATGGAATTTTTTCAACGACGCGTTTCCGCGGCCCTTGCAGCCCGGCGCAGCGCCGGCGCCCAGCTCTTATGCGCCCGCCTCGCCGACAGACATGGAGACGTTGGCGCCGCAACCCCTTGACGCGCTGGACGAGTAAGGCTTTGCCCAAACCCGACAACACGTTTAGCGCGCAAGCTGAATCGGCCCGTATTGTTTCCGTATGGTTCAAAACCGGACGCTTCCCCGACCGGCTTATTCCTGCCGACAGTCCCCAACGCGCCTTGGTCATGGAAATCGTGTACGGCGTGGCGAAATGGAAACGCCGTCTCCACTGGACGCTGAGGCAATGCGCCGACGGGCGCATCCGTGCCGAACCCTTGCCCTATGCGCTGGTCGGGCTCTACCAAATTTTTCTCATGGACGGAACGCCCGATCATGCGGCGGTCCACGCCACGGTCGAAGCCGCCAAGCCGCACCTTCATGCTTCGGCGGTCGGTTTCCTCAATGCCGTGCTGCGCCGCGCCCTGCGCGAGCGAAGCGCGCTCGACGCGCGACTCGACAAAACATCGATCGGCATCCGCCTGTCGCATCCCGACGCCCTGACGAACCGCTGGCTGAAACGCATGCCCGCACGGGATGTCGAAGCGCTCTGCGCATGGAACAACACCCGCCCTTTGGCGACCGTTCGGGCCCGCGACACAACCGTATGCACCAGGGAACTGCGCGACACCTTGCGCCAGGCGAACATCCATGCCGACCCTCACCCGTTTGCGCCCGACCACGTTCTCGCCCTCTCGCACGGTCAAGCCGTGTTCGATCTGCCCGGCTTCGCGGACGGCCGCTGGATCGTGCAGGACCCCTCCGCCGCCGTCGCCGTGGACCTGCTCGATCCGCAACCCGGCGAAAACATTCTGGACGCCTGCGCCGCGCCCGGCGGCAAACTGGCGCTGATCGCCGACCGGACCGGCGGCACCGCCCGCCTGACAGCCATCGACCTGCATGCCGACCGTTTGGCCCTGTTGCAAAACACGCTAACGCGGTTGAAAACAGTTGGTGTTCGGATCGAACAACTCAACGCGACGGACCGCGCCGCGCTGCGCGAACGGTTCGGCCTACAGGTCTTCGACAAAATACTGATCGACGCGCCTTGCTCGAACACGGGCGTGTTGCGCCGCAGACCGGATGCGCGCTGGCGCTTTTCGAAAAAACGGCTGGCCGCGCTCTGCCGTACGCAGCGCGCCATGCTCGACGCCTGCGCGCCGCTGCTGAAACCGGACGGCACGCTGGTTTACAGCACATGCAGCCTGGAGCCGGAAGAAAACGAAAGCATGATCGCCGACTGGCTGGCCGCGAACCCGGCCTTCCGGCTCGCGGCCAGCCGGAGCCTGTTCCCGCCCGATACCGGCGCCGACGGAACCTTTGCCGCATGCCTGACCACGCGTTCTACTGACTACTGACGGTTTTGTTTGCGCCCCAGGGCCTTATCGATCGTGTCCATGATCCAATCCGGCGCCAGGAAGCCCGGCGGATCCGGGCGTGTGCGCGGCTCGCGCGAGCCGTGACTGTCGGCGCCGCCGCTCACGGCGCAACCCCAGCGCCGAGCTGCATCGACCAAACGCTCGAAATGCGGCTCCGCCGCGTTGGCTGGATGGTAAAGCTCGAATCCGTCGAGCCCGTCCGCAAGCATGGATTCGATCGTATCGGCTTGAAAGCCGAAATCGTCCCGCTTGTACCCCGCCACATGCGCCAGCAACACAAGCCCGCCCGCCGCATGCACTGTGTCGCGCGCCTCCTCGAACGAGGCCCAATCCCACGGCTGAACAACATCTTTTTCGGCCTCGGCTATCATCGCGCTCATCGATGTCTGCGCAGTTTCCGCATCGGGGAAAAGACCGCTGTCTTCCAAATAGCTGCGCACAAACCATTTGTTGAGAACCGGGGCCGGATGCGTCCGATAGCGGCTCGGCAAAGCCTTTGCCAACGTGGCTTGATCCAGTCCGTAACAGCGCTCCACCACCGGATGAATGCGCGCGTAATTCAATGCGTACTGGGCGAACTGCCGATCGCAAAAAGTTCGCAACCCCGCATGGTCCGGATCGAACCCGAATCCCAGAAAATGATATTCGCGGCCACGCCAAAAAGCGTCGATTTCCAACCCGGAAACAAAACGCATCCCGAGCGCCTCGGCACGCTTTCGGCAACGCGCCAGACCCGCTATCGTGTTGTGATCGGTCAGAGACAACACCGTCACGCCCCGTTTCGCCTGCCGCTCGGCCAATTCCTCGGGCGTCAGCCATCCATCCACCGAAAACAACGAATGCATATGCATATTGACTGGCATAATTT
>SLMC01000328.1 GCA_007133745.1 Kiritimatiellia bacterium | reverse complement strand
TTGCGGCATATGACGCTATGGATGCCCCGTCAATCCTGTGTTCACCAAGGGCGGATGGGTTGCTTGCGAAGAGGAAAGCTTCCGAAGTCCTAACGATATCATCCAGATGAGCATATCCTCGCGTTGTCCTCAATGCCAGGATTGCGGCTGCCCGGATAGAAGGGTCCGGATAGGACAAATAGCTCGCGATTCTACTGTTGTCCTGAACGGAACCTTGAATCGCGAGGGAACGAATCCACCATCCCGAGATCCTCGCATGGGCTTTGGCGTCCGGTTCGCCTGGATACCGGTTCGCTTCGGTTGCCTGCAAAGGCTGCATGGACAGCAAGAATTCCCTGATCCGGGGATCAACCCAAGAAAAAATTCCATTCAGAGGGTTCGACAGGACTCCCAACTCATGCTTAGGATCCAATGCATACTCGATAACTCTTTCCGTTTCGAATGGTATTCGGTGGAATTCTCCCAAGGAGATCGCGTAATAAAACTCGTTATCCGCGCAATCTGTTTCGTACGACCAATTCTTTAAAACTCGGGCGGCGCGCCATCTGGTTCTGAAAGAGGTCTGTCGCAATCGAGCCTCCAAGTCCCGAATCTTTCTGGCTGAACTAGGGGTGCGGGACAATGTTAAGATGGCTTGCGCATATCGTTGCGGATGCCCAAGCCTTCTCAAGGCAATTCGGTATTCAATTTCGTTCCGCAAGGGCGCTCCAACCACTCTCAACAGAATGATCCCAATCAAAATTGATCCCAATGCCTTCTCTCGTTTGGTATATCTTCTCATTTTCCTAAAATAGAGGAAGCCAACGGATAAGGTCAAGCGTTTGTTCCATCTATCGTGAACGATGCCAGTTTTCTCTTGACGTCGCCAACCGGTAATGTCATTGACTGGCACGCCGAAACGGTGATGTTTGCGAACAGAGGGCCTTATTAAAGGGCCATTCGGAACACACATGTTATCGGGCATTCCGGCGCTCTCTCGTTCAGCGAACAGGCCGGATTTCAATGTCCGCGAATTCGACCGAGCAGTTTTCGGCGACGAATCCGATGCCGAGCGGCGTCTTGAAAAGGTAGCTCGGATCGCCGAGCCAGTCCTTGGCCGACGATTTTTTGCGCGGCGCTTCTTCAGGCCACAGTTCCCAGAGCCGGAGCACGATACGGCCGTTCGGCATGCGTTCGAATTCCTGCCTGACAACCATCCAGCCCGTGTGTCCGGCCTCTCTGTATTCTCGCAATCCCCGTTTCGACGTGAAGCTGTGATAGGCGCGCGTTTCATCGTAGAAGAGCGCGCCCACGCCGTAATCGGGTGCGCTGATTTTATCGATGCGGAACTTGTAGGTCAGCAAGGCCCGGTCCCATCGGGCGTGGCCCAATTGGATCATATGCTCGCCAGGCCGGGCCGAGCGTTGTCGAATCGCGGCATTGTCGTTGACGGCATCGATGCGCCATTCGCCGCTAAGGACCAGAGCATGCCGACTGTCGATCTGCGGATGGACGATGGGCGAAGGCGCGGATTGCGCCAGCGCAAGGGTTTCGTCCATCGGAATTTCGAGTTTGCGCAGCCAGGCCAATGCGTTGTCGGCTATGTCAATAGGTTGCATGTCGATGAATCGCCGCCGCCCGTCGGCCAAGGGCGTCATGCGCGCCGTCTGTCCGGCATGGACAAGGATCGCAGCTTCGCCATACGCGGCATGGACCTTGCCTTCGAAAACGGACACGCGCGGGACAGGCCCATGGCCGATTTCCAGGCGGGTGCCCAAAATCTCGAACCGAGCGTCCCCGGATCGAATGGCGAGCGCATGGGCGCGCAGCGGTGTGGCAACGTAAATTCGGCCGGACGCATGGGTCCAGGTTTTGGATCCGTCTTCGTTCGCATCGCCGAAGCGCATGTCCGTTCGCTGGTCCAGCGCCAGGACGGTTCCGTCGCGGAAGGCGACGTGACAATAGGCGTCCGGGCCGGTGATTACGGACGATTCGGTGACGGTGACAGGGCCGATTTGTTGGACAATGCGGAACTCGGGCAGGGCGTCCGGGCCTGGCAGCAGGAACAGCCGGACGGCGACCAGCAGCGCTGCCGCTGCCGCCGCGAGGGGAAGGCCCAGGCGCAGGATGCGGCCGAATCCTATGCGGCGGCCTTGCGCCTCTTCGCTCAGACGCCGCGCGACCGATGCCCAGCTTGCTCGCTCGCCGATGTTGGAGAAGCGGATTCTCATCATGGAATCCATGGCAACTTGGCAGCGCAGCTCGTCGGCAAACCCCGGATTCGCCGCGAGCGCCCGCGACATCTGGTTTGTTTCGGTGCGGGACAGGTCGTTCGCGATGAAGCGGGACGCCAATTGAAGCAGGCGGGAGCTATTCACACGTCGCCTCCTCGCTTTTCAACAGGTTCCCGACGCAGGTTTTGAGACTGTTGCGGGCGTGCCACAGCAGTTGGAAGACGGATTTTTCCAATATGCCCAGCGCTCGGGCCACGACGCTGGCCGCATGCCCGTCTTTGTAGTGCAGGTCCACAGCCGTTCGCTGCTTGTCCGGCAGCGCTTTCATGCAGTGGTCCAGCGCGGCCAGTCGCGTTTCCCAGCCCTCGGCCCGTTCCGCGCTCTCCAGCGCCTGGTACAGCCCTTCTATCGCCTGTCCTTCGACCAGAAACTCGCGATGCCGGTATTTCTTGCGGATCGCATTGCGTCCCAAGTTCCTGGCGATGCCGCGTAGCCAGGCGCCCAGCGGCTTGTTCGGATCGAAATCGTCCATCTTGCGGTAGGCGACCACAAACGTTTCCTGTGTCAGATCCACCGCCTCGTGCCAGTCTCCGACCAAACTGTGCAGGTAGGCCGTGATCATGGCGTTGCATTCGTGAAAAATGATCTCGAAAC
>SLMC01000214.1 GCA_007133745.1 Kiritimatiellia bacterium | reverse complement strand
GCGACCCTGTCCGTCGAAAACCGTCACCGTGTCACCGGCCTTCGCGCGCAAGACGCGATGCAGGTGATGCCATTCCTCCTCCGCCAGCGTCACGCGCGTATCAGCCCATGCCGAAGGCTCGGCATAGCATCGATAGCGCCGGGACGGCTCGCATTTGCGGGACATGGCCTTGGCTCCTTTTCGGAACATACACGCTGCTTCAGCGCAGCCCGGCTCACCCCTTTTGGATCGCGGTCTTTTTTTCGTAAAAGGCGCGGGCGCGTTCCATAAGCTTTTCGGCGGCGGGATAGTTGCCCGGCTAGGTCGCGTCGGCGAATTCCTTCATGATCTTTTTCTGCTTGGAATTGAGCCGCGCGGGCGGTTCGACGACCACCTGCACATGCAGATCGCCTCGTTTGTAGCCTTCCACATTTTCCATGCCCTTGCCGCGCAGACGGAACACCTTGCCGGTCTCGGTGCCCGGCGCGATTCTCAGCTTGGCGAACCCGTCGATGGTCGGCACCTCGATGTCGCCGCCTAGCGCGGCGACATGCACGGGGATCGACGCCTTGCACAGCAAATCGTCGTCATGCCGCTCGAACACGTCGTGCGGCGCCACATGCAACACCACGTAAAGATCGCCCGCCGGACCGCCGCGCGTGCCGCCTTCGCCCTTGCCGGTCAGGCGCAGACGCGAGCCTGTCTCGACGCCTTTAGGGATTTTCAGCGTAATGCGCTTGCGGGCCTTGACTCGGCCCGAGCCGCCGCAGGACGAGCAGGGACTGGTCACGATACTGCCCGCGCCGCCGCAGACCGGACAGGCCTGGCGCACTTGAAAAAAGCCGCCGCCGGACACCACCGCCCCGCGTCCGCCGCAATGCCGACATGTCTCGCGGCTGCGCCCGGGCGCCACGCCCGACCCCTTGCACTTGCCGCACTCTTCCGTCAGCGGCAGCGTAATCTCGCGCCGCGACCCGAAAGCCGCCTCTTCGAATTCGATCTCCAGATCGAACCGCAAATCGGCGCCGCGTTGCGGACCTGTCGAAGACCGGCGCCGCCCGCCGCCTCCGCCAAAGATGTCGCCCAGTCCGCCCCCTCCGAAAATGCTGCCCAGAATGTCCTGCAAATCGGACGCATGCGTGAAATCGCGCTGAAAATCGAAACCGCCTGGGCCGAAGCTCGACTTCAACCCCTCATGCCCGTACTGATCGTACTGACGACGCTTCTTCTCGTCGCTGAGCACCTCGTAGGCTTCGGACAACTCCTTGAACTTCGTTTCCGCTTCGGCGTTGCCCGGGTTCCGGTCCGGATGATATTTCATGGCCAACTTGCGATAGGCCTTCTTGATTTCATCCGCCGAAGCCGATTTGTTTACGCCCAGTAACTGATAGTAATCCTTTTTGTCGGCCACGCCATCGTCCTCCTCTCATCAAAAAACTACAAGGCGGGCTCCCGCCCGCGATTCAAGTGTGTGGGTATGTGGGTTTGGGAGTATGTGAGTTTTTCCCCACACTCCCACGACTCACGCACACACACACACACACTCACACACGAATGGCGCTTAGTTAAGCTGGCCCTCAACGCATCGTAAGCCTGGAGTCGGCCGTCCTCGGCCGTTTTTTCTACCGGCGGGGGACCGCCGGCTCCAGCTGAGGCTGTCCGAAAACGACCTTAATCAGGCGCGCCGCTGGAAACCACCACTTGCGCCGCGCGCAAAACGCGATCGCCCAGCTTGTAGCCGCGACGCGACTGGACCATCACATGATTCTCCGCCACATCGGGCGAAGGCAAATGCGAGACCGCTTCGTGTTCGCCGGGATCGAACGCCTGGCCTTCGGCATCGATCGGCGACAGCCCGAACTTGCCGAGAACCCCCAGCATTTGATCGAACACCAGTCTTACGCCATCGGCAAAGGCCGGGTCCGTCGCGTTTTCCGATGCCGCCTTCAACGCCAGCTCCAAGTGGTCCAGCACGGGCAGCAGCTCGGTCATGAGGTCCGTATTGGCCCGCCGATACGTCTCCTCGCGTTCCCGAACGGTTCGCTTGCGAAAATTGTCGAAATCCGCTTGCAGCCGTAACAGCCGGTCGTCCGCAACCGTCAGCGGTTTTTCGGCGGACGGTGTCGGCGCCGCGTTCGTTTCCGCAGACGACGCGCCGCCCTCCGAAGCATGGGCCGTCTCCGGCGCGGCCGCCTCGTTCACCGGAGATTCATCATGCTGGCCTTGCTTTTTCTTCTTTTTGTCCTTCATGCCTGTCGCCGTCTCCTTTTCCGACTCTGCCATCAAAACGCGCTAACATAGTACAGACGGCCCGTATCGTCAACACTAAGAACATTTTTGAAACGAAGGGTTCACTCGTCCTTTTCGCTTGCGGATCGCATGGAACTCGGCTAGCCTTTCCCATTATGTTGTCAACACGGCTCCAGCGCGGGTTCACCTTGATCGAGATGCTGGCTTGTATGGCCATCATCCTTGTCCTATTCTCGCTGGGCGCGGCCGCCTCCGGTCAATGGGGCCGCAAAACACGCATGCGCGGGGCATTGCACGAGGTGAAATCCGGCCTCGACACTGCTCGGCAATGGGCCATGACCCATCAGACACGCACAGAGTTTTCAATGGAATTACGCGACGATCGCGCCTGGTACTGGATGTCGGACAACCGGCACGCCGGCCCGATCGGCGCCACCAACGCCCTCGCACGCGGCATTGTTTGGACCAACACGCCTCCATCGGTCATCCCGTTCAAACCGGACGGCACAGTGGACATTGTGGACTACATCGATATCGTCATTACGGAAAGCGCGCACCGAACTCAGCCGCTCGTGTCCACCGTACGAGTCTATCGGGCCACGGGCCATGCGGAGATACAGTGAGAAGAATGGAATGATGGAATGATG
>SLMC01000240.1 GCA_007133745.1 Kiritimatiellia bacterium | reverse complement strand
TTGCAATAGTCGGCTATTTTCCGCGCCAGTTCGGGATGGGCGTTGCCTGTGAAAATTTTCATGTCTCGTCTCCGCCTGCTGCTACTCCGAATACTTGCTCCGAGCCGGCGGCATGTGCCGGCAGACATTCGCGCGGCGTTTTTTTTCGCCGTCGGCCCGGATCTGGTTGCCCGATTAGGACTCGAACCTAAACTCTGGCCTCCAAAGGGCCGTGTGCTACCATTACACCATCGGGCAACAATTGCGCCACTTGGCTCCAAACCGGGAAATCGAGTCGCGCCCGCACCGTCTGTTCGATATCCCGCGCATGGTCTCTGTCTCGGGCCAAGCCCATGACGGTGGCGCCGCTGCCGCACAGCAAGACACCCAGGGCCCCGGCATCCGCCAGGCCTTCTGCCGTCATTTCGGTCATAGGATACTTCTCGAAGACGCACGATTGCAGACTGTTGAAAACCGCTTGCGCCATTTCGGAAACATTCCCCTTTTTCAAGACCGAAAGAACATTGTTAAACGGTGTGCCCGATAAAGTCAAGGCCGTATAGCGCCGGTAAACATCCCGCGTGGACACATGGAACCCGGGATTCGCCAGGACCAGCCAAGGCCGGGGTCGAGTTCGCGCGCCGTCGGTTTCGAGCGGGGTCACGCGTTCGCCCCGCCCTTCCATGACAACCCAGCCGCCATGGATCAGCGCCGGGATATCGCTTCCCAGACGCGCGCCGACATCCATGAGGCGTTCGCGGGAAAGCCCCGTGTTCCAAAGCGTATCGAGCCCCACCAGCACAGCGGCGGCATCCGCGCTGCCGCCGCCCAGTCCGCCGCCGACCGGAATGTTCTTGACCACATGGATGCGCGCGCCGCCGGACCAGCCCGTTTCCTCCTTGAGCGCCCGCGCGGCGCGCGCGGCCAAATTCTCGGGCGAAGCGGCATCGGGCAGCAAATCCGCCCCGATCGCCCCGTTAGGATCCAGCGTCGTTTCGATGTCCCCGTCCCTGTGTTCGAGGGTCACGACATCGAAAACGGAGACAGGCGCCAGAACGCTGCGGATGGCGTGATAACCGTCCGGCCGACGTTCCAGCGCTTCCAGAAAAAGATTAACTTTTGCCGGCGCATGTATGGTCAATGCGTTCATCCTACTTGACTTTGCCCTCGGCGCGGCGCCGCGTGGCCACATCTTCGGCCAAAGAAAACGGGACCGCCTCGTAGTGTTCGAACTGCATGGAAAACGAGGCTCGGCCCTGAGTCTGAGAGCGCAACGCGTTGGAATAGCCGAACATTTCGCTGAGCGGAACCATGCCCTTGACAAACTTTAGGGTTCCGCGTTCGCCCATGCCCTCGATGCGGCCGCGGCGCTGGCACAACGATCCGTTGACCGCGCCGAGAAATTCGTCCGGAACGAGCACCTCGATGGCCATGACCGGTTCCAACAGTTGCGGAGCGGTTTTCCTGAACAATTCCTTGAATCCCTGGCGCGCGGCTGTTTGAAAGGCGAAATCGCTGGAATCCACGTCGTGATAGGAACCATCGGTCAGCCTGACCCGCATATCCACAACCGGATAGCCCGCGTACGGACCCGCCTGCATGGCCGCCACAACGCCTTTTTCACAAGACGGTATATATTCGGTGGGAATGCGGCCGCCGACGATTTCATCGGAAAATTCGAATCCTTCGCCCGGTCCGAGCGGTTCAAGGGTCATGACCACATGCGCATATTGGCCCCGGCCCCCGCTTTGCTTGACATGCTTGTAGAAGCCATCCGCCGCACAGGAGGCGGTCTCGCGATAGGCCACTTCGGGACGGCCCACATCGGCAACCACGCCAAACTCCCTTTTGAGCCGATCCACAATGATTTCAAGATGCAGCTCGCCCATGCCGGAGATGACGGTTTCTTCCGTTTCCTTGTCCAGAAAAACCGTGAAGGTGGGATCTTCCTCGGCCAAACGCCGCAAGGCCCGACCCAGCTTTTCGTTGTCGACGGTGGATTTCGGCTTGATGGAAATGCCTATGACCGGCGAGGGAAACTCTATGGGTTGCAGATAGATGGGATCGTCCTTGGTGCACAGCGTTTCACCGGTCCGGGTATTGGACAGACCGCACACGGCTACAATGTCGCCCGCCACGGCCTTGTCCAGAGCTTCCTGCCGATTGGCATGCATGCGCATGACGCGACCCACCCGCTCGAACTCTTCCTGGGCGCTGTTCCAAACCATGGATCCGCTGGCCAAGGTTCCGGAATAGATTCTAATATAGGTGATTTTACCCATATGTTTGTCGGACATAATCTTGAACGCCAATGCGGCAAACACTTCGTCCTGGTCGACTTTTCTCTGGTTTTCCGGGTCGCGGGTGCAAATGACGGGAGGAATATCGCTGGGGGCGGGCAGCAGGTTGACGACGGCATCCATCAGATGCTGAACGCCTTTGTTCTTGAAAGCCGATCCGCAGAAAACGGGAACGACCGTGCGGCTCCGCGTGGCCTGCCGCAGAATATCCCAAATTTCGCTTTCGGTCAAATCGCCTTGCTCGATGAACTTGTCGAGGGTCGCCTCGTCCTGTTCGGCGCATTTCTCAACCAGATTCTTGCGCCATTCCCGAGCGGTGGCGAGCCACGCCTCCGGAATATCGCCATGATCCCACTCGGTGCCGCGCGTTTCTTCCCGAAAGGTCACCGCCTGCATGGCGATCAAATCGATCAGACCGTTGAATTGTTCCCCTTCGCCCATGGGAATCACAACGGGCACGGCGTGACCGCCCAATTCTTCCTGGATGCCTTTCACGACAGCGAAATAATCGGCTCCGACCCGGTCCATCTTGTTGACGAAAGCGATTTTCGGCACGCTGTACTTTTCGGATTGTCGCCACACGGTTTCCGATTGCGGCTGGACGCCGGCCACAGCGCAGAACAGTGAAATGGCGCCGTCCAGCACGCGCAGCGACCGTTCCACCTCCATGGTGAAGTCCACGTGACCCGGCGTGTCGATCACCGTGATCCGATGGCCTTTCCATTCGCAGGACGTCGCGGCCGACGTAATGGTAATGCCACGTTCCTGTTCCTGGACCATCCAGTCCATGGTGGCTTCGCCGTCGTGCACTTCGCCCAGCTTGTGCGAACGGCCGGAATAAAAAAGGATCCGTTCGGTAACCGTGGTTTTTCCCGCGTCGATATGCGCCATGATGCCGATATTGCGCACCTTGGCCAATGCCGTTTTGTCTTTCATGCGTGTGAATCCGTTTCCGGCGGCGACCGCCGCCTTTTCTGTCATTAAAAATGCGCGGCACTATGAATGCCCTCGGGACAAAGCGCAAGAGAAAAACGGAAAAAACTTCGGCGCAACGCGAGAAATACGCTTGCGCTTCCAGCTCGCTTGCTATAGACACCCCGTTCGATCTGTGCAAAGGCGATGGAAATTTGGAGTGCGGGCGGCAGCCCGCCTCGACCTGCCTTGAAGAAAGACTGCGAGGACACGCATGCATGTTAAGGACATACGGAATGTCGCCATTATCGCCCATGTCGATCATGGCAAGACGACTCTGGTGGACGCCATTCTGAAGCAAACCCGCGTGTTTCGGGATTCCGCCGCGGTCCGGGACTGCTACTTGGACAGCGCCGATCTGGAGCGCGAACGCGGCATAACGATTCTGGCCAAGAACGCGAGCGTCATTTACCGGGACATCAAGATCAACATTATCGACACGCCGGGCCATTGCGATTTCGGGGGACAGGTCGAGCGGGTTCTCAAGATGGCGGACGGCGTGCTGTTGCTGGTGGACGCGGCCGAAGGGCCCATGCCGCAAACCCGGTTCGTGCTGGAAAAGGCGCTGGCGCTGACGCTCAAGCCAGTGGTGGTCATCAACAAGGTCGACAAGCCCGCTGCCCGCATCGACGCCGTGCACGAGGAAATTTTCGATTTGTTTGTCGCGCTGGGCGCCACGAACGAGCAGTTGGATTTTCCTTTGCTGCTGGCCAGCGGTCGCGACGGCTGGGCGGTCCGCGAAGCGGCCGATCCCCGAACCTCGATTACGCCGCTGCTGGATGCCATTGTGGAGCGGATTCCTGCCCCGCCTCGTCTGGACGGTCCGACGCAAATGCAGGTCGCAACGCTGGACTACAACGACTATGCCGGCCGCATCGGGATCGGTCGCGTGTACCGGGGAAATCTGACGGTCGGCGGCGCCTATGTGACCATCAAGAACAACGGCGCCGTCTTCTCCGCAACGCTCAAACAGCTCTTTACATTTGAAGGCGTCGCGCGGCAGGAACAAAGCTCCGTCGCCTGTGGCGATCTGTGCGCAGTGGTCGGCATTGAGGGTGTCGATATCGGCGATACCGTAGCCGACGCGGAACACCCCGAGGCGTTGGCGCCGATCGCCATCGACGAACCGACCCTGGCCATGGCGTTCCGAGTCAACGACTCGCCGTTTTGCGGAAAGGAATGCCGTTTTTCCAGCAGTCGCCATTTACGCGAACGCCTGTTTCGCGAGGCGGAACGCGATGTGGCGCTGCATGTCGAGGAGCTGGGCAAGGAGGCGTTCAAGGTCAGCGGCCGGGGCGTGCTGCATTTGTCGATCCTTCTGGAAACCATGCGCCGGGAAGGCTATGAAATGCAGGTGTCCCAGCCGCATGTGATTGTCAAGACGGTGGACGGCCAGCGCTGCGAACCTGTGGAAATTCTGACGATCCAGACGCCTGCCGCGTATGCCGGTCGCATTATCGAGCTGACGGGCCAGCGTCGCGGCGAAATGACGCGCATGGAACAGCATGGCGACACACAGGTCCTGGACTTTCACATTCCGACCCGGGGCATGATCGGATTGCGGACTCAGCTCACATCGGCCACGGGTGGAGAGGCGGTGATCTCGCATCGTTTTCTGCATTACGCCCCGGAAAAACCCCATGTGCCCCGCCGTGCGAACGGGGCTCTGGTCAGCATGGAAACGGGGATTGTCACGGCCTATGCGCTGGATGCGCTGCAATCGCGGGGCATGTTCTTCGTGGACGCCGGCGAACAGGTGTACGAGGGCATGATTGTGGGCGAACACTGCAAGGAGGGCGATCTGGTTGTCAACCTGCAACGCGGCAAGCAACTGACCAACATGCGCGCGGCGGGGGCGGACCGTAAAATGAGGATTGCGCCGCCCGTCCGCATGAGTCTGGAAGAAGCGCTGGAATACGTGGCCAACGACGAGCGGGTGGAAGTGACCCCGAAAAACGTGCGGCTGCGCAAAATCCACTTGCATGAACACGAGCGGCGGCGTATCAAGCGCCAGGAGCCGGAGGCGTAGCAAGCTGCGCAGAAAAACATAATGATGTCGCCGAAGGAGATATGGCCATGAAAGGGAAACACGAGCTTGATCCTCATGCGTTGCTGATCGCCTCGCGCAATCGGCACAAATGCGAAGAAATTAGAGCGATACTGGACGTGCCGGGGCTGACCATGGTGTCCGCTGCGGATTGTCCGGAGCTTCCCGACGTGGACGAGGACGGCGAAACGTTCGAGGCCAACGCGCTGAAAAAGGCCGTGACCCTCGCTCGCCTGACCGGACTCCGGGCGCTGGGCGACGATTCGGGGTTGGAGGTCGACGCGCTGGGCGGCGCACCGGGCGTGCGCTCCGCGCGCTATGCCGGCGAACCGGTGGATTACGCCGCCAACAACAGGAAGCTGCTCACGGCGCTTGAAAACGCCGCTTCGCGACGCGCCCGGTTCCGATGCGTCCTGGCCTTGGCCTCCCCTGCCGGCAAGACGTGGCTTGTCGAGGGCGTGTGCGAAGGCAGCATAGCGTGTGCGGAAAAAGGCCGACAGGGGTTCGGCTACGATCCGTTGTTCGTTCCCGAAGGCTTCGAAGAAACTTTCGCCGAAATGGCGCCCGCCCGTAAAAACGCGTTGTCGCATCGCGGCCGAGCCCTGGCCGCCGCGCAACGCGACTGGTCCGATCTTTTGCGCGCGCCGAGGTAACACAACGCGCTTGACAACAGGGCGCGTTTGTGGCACTATGCGTTTCAATTGTTTTCGCAGACTCTATGTCAAAAGGAAAGGTTTCGTCATGAACCGAAAACTCGTTTGTTGGGTCCTCTTGGCGGGAATACTGGTTCTGTTTCGGACGCCTATGGATGCGGAAGGACGGAGACCGCAGGACGGAAACCAGGATGTGCTGGTTCTTTTCCAGAGACGAAACGAACTGAAGAGCCTCATTGAAAAGATAGAGCGCACGCTCCATTTGGAGCGCGAAAGAGCACGCAAACAGCCGAAAGCGGAGGAAGCCCGCGAAGCCATGCAGGAGGCGCAGCAGGCCTATCAAAAGCTCGTGGCCGCCGGAAAGAGCGCCGGCGGCCCGCAACTGGCGGAAGCCCGCCAAAAAATAATCTCGGCGCAGGAGAGCTATCAGGCTGTCGTTGAAAGAACGCTTGCGGAGGATCCCGACGCCGCCGACCGCATGAACAAGTTGGCGCGGTACAAAGCCGAGCATAAAAGACTCGAAGCCCTCTTGAAGCGATACGCGGAACAAAAGAGTTAAGGCGGGCTTGCGCCCGCAACCCAAGTGTGTGGGTATGTGGGTATGTGGGTTTGTGAGTATGTGAGTTTTCACCCACACACTCACAAACAATCACGCCTCCTATTTCTTGTTTTTTTCGGCAGGACGGCGTGATTAAGGCACTAAAAGCCCGCCGCGCGGCTTCGCCGCGAAGAAACGATGGGATAACTAAGGCCGTAAGGCTTTAATGGCCGCCGTACTTGGCGCCGGCCTCGATCATGCGTATCCAATTGTCGCGCGTGCGCGCATCGATCTCGGCGGTCCAGGGGCTGGCCGCCTGACTTAGAATGTAGCGCCCTTCGGTTCCGCCCGCCTCGACCGCTTTCCGCACCATGGTCTCGATTTCGTCGCCCGTTTTGCGCGCCAGGTCTTCGTACTGGATATAGCCCCATATCACCATGCGACCGTCGGCTTTTTCGATCATGCCGGCCAAATCGATATCGTTTTGCGGCGGACTTTCAGCGCAATCGACACCATCGACGCCAATGGCCAGCATCCGTTCGATCTGCGCGCCGAGCCGCCCATGGCAATGCATGACCACCCTGCCGCCCCGATCATGGATGAGCTTGACGATTTCACGATCGTACGGAACGATGAATTCGTCCACGAAGCTGGGCGGCATCATGGGTTCCACGAAATCCTCGATCGCATACCACCGGAAGACAGGTCCCGCGCCGACGTCGAGCAGCCGCGTGACATAGTCGAGCAGCCGCTCCTGAGCCGTATCGACCATACGCCGCAGCCGTTCCTGTTCGGTAAAGCAAAAGACGGTTCGGAACTCCTCGCTCATGCCCCAGCAGGCGTTCAGCAAGGCGTTTTTTATGCCGCTGCAATAGACCAATCCAGCTTCGCCGATACGCGCGTCGAATTCCCGTATGCCGTCCAACCGGGCTTCAAGCGGTTCGAAAGGCAAACTGTCGCGAGCGTTAAGATCGTCCATATCGTTCACAAAGCTTTTGGACGAAGCCCAACTGCCCACGGCTCGGTCGTGAACACGCGTCTGGATTAGCGTACCTTTTGGCGTTTGCAGTTCGGTTCTCTGAATTTTGCGGTCGCCCTGTTCATCCTTCTCTGTTTTCATGGACCAGCCGTCAGATTCGGAAAGACCATATCCATCTGCGATTCCGAACTTGCACAGAAATTCGCAATGCTTTTCCGCCACATCCAGAATGGGATGATAATCCGGAAAATCGACATGCCAGGTGTACGGGCTCAGACCGCAAGGCGAAATGGGGAGTCGGTCGGTTTTTTCGTGTCGCAACACGCGCATCAGGCGTTCGCGGGGGGTATAGGCGCCGGGCCGGGCGCGCTGGGCCGGATTGGCTGGCTGTCGAATAACCGACGATGGCGATACTGTCATGGCATCATCTCCTCTTTCGCGCGACGCAGAACTCCTAACGGAAAACACTGTCATCCCATGGAATAATGGAATGGGGGAATGTTGGAACAATGATAGCAAGCCAAAACGGCGATTTCTTCCGTCGGAAATTATGCAACGCATTGCGCGACCGGCAAACGGAAGAAAAAGATCCGACCACTGGCTGTCAAGGGTTTACAACATTCCAATTTTCCAATATTCCATCATTCCCAGCGTTATGGGATGCTACTGAACGGAAAGCGCTCCATGCGAACCTTAAATGGTTGCCCGACATGGACTCGAACCATGACAAACAGATCCAGAATCTGTTGTGCTACCATTACACCATCGGGCAAAAGCAAAATTAGCGCCTTAAGATATTCTGATGGGCATCAGCACGTAGAGAAACGGCATGTCGCATTTGACCACGCCTGGACTGAGATCGTCGGTCAGCTCGAAGTAGAGTTCGTCGTTGCTAAGATTCTTCAGCGGATCCATGACGTATTCCGGATTGAACGCCACTGAAATTTGCTTGCCGGCGTATTTGATGGGCACCGATTCGCGCGCTTCGCCGACATCCGGGGTCGTGGTGGTCACCACCAGCTTGTTCTTGGCAAAGGTCAGTTTCGTCGCGTTGGACTTGTCCGTGGTGACCAGCGATACGCGCCGCAACGCCATAAGCAAGCCTTCGCGATCCACGGCGATGCGTTCATCGCATTCCGGCGGAATCACCTGCCGATAGTTCGGATAGCTGCCTTCGATCAGTTTTGTGGACATGACAATGTTGTTGAACTCGAAAACCATCCGATTTTTCTCGCCAAAAATGTTCAATTCTCCTTCGCCGCTCAACGTGTGAAGCAATTCGTTTACGGCTTTGGACGGCAAGACCATGTCCGTTTCGGCTTCCTTGGGAAAATCCAGTTCCTGTTCGACCAGCGCCAAACGTCGGCCGTCGGTGGCGACCATCGTCAATTTTCCGTCCTTGAAACTCATGAGTACGCCGTTGAGAATATAGCGCGTTTCCTCGGTCGATGCGGCATAATGGGTCTTGCGCAGCATTTCCTTGAACGCGGCTTGTTCCATGCGATAGCCGCTTTTTCCCTCTGGCGCCGCCATAGGCGGAAAATCCTCGTTGGACATGCCCATGATCTTGAAAAACGACGATCCGCACGACACGCTCGTGCTGTGATTGTCTTCAAGCTTAAGTTCCACGTGGGTATCGCCCAATTCGCGAATAATATTGAACAAGCGGCGCGCCGGCAGCGTAGTGGCGCCGGTTTTTTCGATGTCCGCCTTGACAATGCATCGCACGCTCATGTCCAAATCCGTCGTCGTCAACGTCAAGCAATCCTTTTCGGCTTCGATCAGTACATTGTAGAGGATAGGAAGCGTGCTGCGGAGGCTCACAACGTTTTGCACGACTTGCAAACCGGCAATCAAGGCCGTTCTTTCAACCTTTACTTTCATGACAATCCTCCCGGGATGTTAAGCATGTCTATGGCATGCGAATAGACGTTGTTGACACAGTCTAAGAATATTTTTTCGTATAACATATAAATAAGCAGTAGTATTATGGTTGTCCATAACGTTCATAACATGTCGATCGTGCTTCCTGCGCCCTTTAGCTCGGGGTACGGCCTGTCTATAACCTGATCGGTCATGCGCGCGAGCCTGTTGATCGAAATGCGGAAAATATTTTTTTAAGATTAAGCGGGGAGTTATAAATGTTTATTAACAAAGAAATCGCATAAGGTAAACTGAAAAATTTCAAAGACGGATACCGAGTTTCTTGACTATGGATCCAACGTTTTCCTTCAAATGAGCGTCCACATCCATGCGGGAATCCACGGACCGACAGGCATGCAGCACGGTGGCATGGGTTTTGCCGAAAGCCGATGCGATTTCCGGCAAGGACGAAGATGTGGCGCGACGGCACAGGTACATGGCGACTTGACGCGGAACGGACACGGACCGCGGTCGGCGCTTGCTGGTCATGTCAGCCAAACGAATATCGTAGTGCTCGGCGACCGTTTTTTGAATGATATCGAACGAAAGCGCCTCCTGCTGTTCGTTTTCGAGGGTGTCGCGCAGCAAATACTTCAGGGCGTCAAGCGTCAGATCCCGACCGGTCAGCGACATGTAGGATACGGCGCGAATCAAGGCGCCTTCCAGTCGGCGAATATTGGAGCGGACATGCTGGGCGATGAACATAAGCAAGTCGTCGGCAATGGCGATGTCGGCCTGTTTTTGCTTGTGGCGAAGAATGGCCAGACGCGTCTCGAGATCCGGCGGTTCCAGTTCGGTCACAATGCCCCACTCGAATCGGGAAACAAGGCGCTGTTCAAGACCGGCGATTTCGCAGGCCGGTCTGTCGCTGGTCATGACAATTTGCTTGTGGGCGTCGAACAAGGCGTTGAACGTATGGAAAAACTCTTCCTGAAGCCGTTCCTTGCCGGCCAGGAAATGAATGTCGTCGATCAGCAGCAGGTCGGTCGTCCGATAGTTCCGGCGGAATTGCGCCAGTGTCTGGCTGCGCAACGCCTCGATATACTCGTTCATCAAGGTTTCGGAGGAAATATAGCAGACCGTCTTGCCCATGGCGGAGAATACGTGGTGTCCGATGGCCTGCATAATATGCGTTTTTCCCAGCGCGGTACCGCCGTAAATAAAAAGAGGATTATAGGCTTTGGAAGGCGATTGAGCAACGGCCAGCGAGGCGGCATGAACGAAGCTGTTGCACGGGCCGACAATGAATTCATCGAACACGTATTTCGGGTTGAGCGAAGGCGCAGGTTTTCGGGGCAGCCGTTCGCGCGCGTGAATTTTCCTTTTGGGCGGCGGCGTTTCCGGCAGTTTTTCGGAACAGCAAACGGAAAAATCGATATGAACGGGATCGGGATGCACGGCGGCCAGGGCGGTTTTGATCAGCGGCAGATAGTTGTCGACCAGCCATGTCTGGTAGAAATCGTTGTCTACGCCCAATGTCAGTGTGCCGTTTTCGAGAGACAAGGGTTTGATCACGGAGATCCACCGGGAATACACGTCCTTACGAAGTACGTCTTGCAGGTTTCGGCATGCCTTGTTCCACAAATCGACCGCTTGCAATTCGCTCACTGTCGCGCCTCCAAAAAAAACGGAACGGCTCGGGAACGTTCCGGCAAAACAACAAATCCAAAATCGGTTTTTTGCAACCGGTGAACAGTGCACACTATGCCGTGTGAAAAAACAAGGAAAAAAAAACGGAATGTGCCAACAGGTTGTCAACAGGTTGTCAACCGAGCTTCGAATAAGAGACCGAGTTGACCCACAGATTCTGCGGAAGAGCCTTTTGCTTTTCCTGTTGGACAGATCGAGACGGATATGGAATAGTCGCATGACCGTTTGCAGGAAAATGGTTTTCGTTCGGGTGGT
>SLMC01000331.1 GCA_007133745.1 Kiritimatiellia bacterium | reverse complement strand
GTTTTTTTTTTTTTTTTAACGAAATCGGGCGCTGCGTTTGTTTCTTTGGGGTGTCTGTTTCATTGAAGCGCCTGAAATCGCAGCGAACAAAGCGCATTTCAAGAAATGCGCGCGGCAAAAGGGAGGAGCCCGATATGCTGGCCAAGATGCTGAACGTAAGGATATTCGATGTAGAAGCGTCCAGTCGCTGCAATCTGCACTGCCGGTTCTGTCCGCGCGAAGCTTTGCCGGACGAGGGGCTGATGTCGGACGAGACGTTCGATCGGTTTCTGGACTGGACGCGCATGGGTCGCACGGACACCCTGTCCTTCGTGGGAATGGGCGAGCCGACCCTGAATCCACGTCTTTCGGATTTCATTCGCCGAGCCAAGACGCGCTATCCCAAGGTCAACACATGGGTGACCAGCAACGGCGCGACGCTGAACGAAAGCAAATTTCTAGAGGTGGCAGAGGCGGGCCTGGACATTCTGGACGTCAGCTTCAACGGAATGGACTCGGCGACCTACGAGCGCGAGATGCGCGGGGCGAATTTCGACCGGACGCTAGCCAATCTGGAGCGGGCGGCCGAACTGATCCGGCGGCGGAGTCTGAAGACGCGTCTGCAGATCAATTACGTGGTTTGCGACGGCACGAAAGATGCCGAGGCAACGATCCAGGCTTTTTGGCGTAAACGCGGCATAGGGGATTTCCGTCCGCAACGATTGCATAACCGTGGCGGACTGGCTAGGACGGATGCGCAGCGCGGCGCTTCGGCGCCGGGACTCGGCGGCCGAGCCTGCCAGGTTCATGCCCTATTCACGTTCGTGGACTGGCACGGCAACGTGTTGCATTGCTGTCACGATGCGCGGCGACGCTGGCCGCTAGGCAACGTCGGCACCTGCTCCTGGCGCGAGATTCAGTCGAAAAAGAAACGTGTCCAACGGCGCAAAGCCTGGCCGGCCATGTGCGCGGCCTGCACGGACCATTTGCGATTCGAAATGGAGCGGACCATCCGCGATCAGGCGATCGAAGGGGCGAGACATCAGGCCTATCGGCTTTGGATGCGGGCCGGACAAAGACTGTTTTGTACGCGCCCCCGCGAAAACCCGATATCAGAAGAGATAATCAGGGAAAGGGTCCCGTCATGAAAACCATACCCGTATCGTCGTCCGCCACTTTTCTTGGCGTTAATGCCGCGATTGCGGCCGCAGCCATTGCCGGAGTCGCGGCGCTGGTCGAACGGTTTGGTCTGGATTGGAGCGGGCTCTCCCTGTTTCTGACCGGATTCGCATTTTTCTATGCGGGCAACATGCTGTTTCTGAAGCTGCTTCTCCGCCTGTTCCCCATTCCGGAGGGCGTGGTCGCGCCCGGAACGCGTACGGATTACGTGGTAGGCGTCTATTTGCTCTTTTTCATATTCTACATTGCGCCCGTATCTTTTTCTCGGCTGATGCCGGCGCCGTTCACAAGTCTATGGTATCGTTTTCTGGGTGCGCGCATTGGCAAAGGCAGTTTTCCGTCCGGCGCCGTCCTCGCCGATTCGCACTTTGTCGAGTTGGGCCAGGATGTCACCTTGGGCTTCAATTGCGTATTGACACCTCATATAGCGGCGGGGAACGGTTATTCGTATGGAAGAATCGTCATCGGCGATCGGGTGACGGTGGGCGTGAATACGGTGGTCTATGGCGGCGTGGAAATCGGCGACGGCGCCTTGATCCTGGCCAATTCGGCGGTTGTGCCCGGCACGCGCATCGGCGAAAACGAACTGTGGGGCGGGAATCCAGCGAAAAAGGTCAAGGTCCTGAAACCGGGCGACCGCGCCTGGAACGGCGCGCCGCAGGCGGAGCCTCAGGCTTGGAATGGCGAAAAAGGACTGGAAATCGCGCGCGGAGTGTGAGAGAAACGTGGAACGTGGAAAGTGAAACGTGTGGGAGTGTGGGATTTTGGCAGATATTCCGGGAAAGCGGGTGTCGGGGCGACCGGATGTGACAGAATCATTGGCGACAAAACCATGGGGAAGCGGCGGGGCGCTGCCCGGCGGCTGCCCCAATGATTCTGACGAGAAATGATTTTGTCGTCTCCGGGTTCGATGGCCCCGGAAAAGCGAAACGGGAGAGAGAGAAATCCGAACCACGCCTCGCACTTTACGTCGCGTACCGAGCCTGAAATGAAGGCGAGCGTTATAATTCCGGAAAGAAGAAGCGATGACCGACCGACAGACAGAACCAAACGAGCCGAGCGATGCGGAACTGTTGCGTCGCTATGTCGCGCGCGGCGACGGGAAAGCGCTGGAAACGGTTTTGACGCGCCATGCGGACATGCTGTACCGGACGGCGCTGCGCACGACACGGAACGCGGCGGACGCCCAGGATGCCGTGCAGGCGGCTTTTGTCAAAATCATGGGAAACGCCAAGAAATATCGGGGCGGCGAAGGCGTCGGTGTTTGGATGGCCAAAATCGTGTTTTCGGTGGCATGCAATGCGATCCGAAGCTCTGTGCGGCGGCGTGGCCGCGAGGAGAGCGCAACGCAGGACGCAGCTCTGCTTGACGGACGCGTTGTCGCGAGCGACGACTCCGATGATGAGGCGATCGCATTGGCGAATCTAGCCAAACGGGCCTTGGACACATTGCCGGATCGTTATCGACTGCCGATTTGGCTGCATCACGGCGAGGCGCTCCCGTTCCGGGACATTGCCCGGACGATGGGGATTACGGAAGCCACGGCGCGCGCCAACGCGAGCCGCGGCATCGCGATGCTGCGCGTGGCTCTGGCCAAGCTCCGCGTACCTGTAACGGCGGCCTCGCTGACAGCCGTGTTCGGCGTCTTGCCCGTCGAAGCCGCGCCGCCGACGCTGTTGCGGAGCATCGGCCCCATCGTGGAATCGGGCGGAACCTCGGGCGTCTC
>SLMC01000031.1 GCA_007133745.1 Kiritimatiellia bacterium | reverse complement strand
GCTGCTGAGCAGTGGCGACGGCGCAGGCGCATCGGTGCTTCGCGGCGAGCTGACCGGATTCGATACCACCGCAACCAGCGGGACGGGGTCGGCCGACGACCCGTTCGTGACGTCGCAAACCATTTTGCGAGCCCCGAAAGGCGCGCGAATCTACTATAATATGGCGCAGGGGCAGAACGCGGCGATTGCGCCGTTCATCTATCGTGTCGCCGATCCCGACGGAAAGCCGGGTCAAGGCGGACTGCTCATGCCTCACTCGGAACTGCCCGCCATTCTGGCTGACGAACCCCGTGAAGGCGAACAGGGACAGGTTATGCTGGGGGCCAGACTGGTCGGCACGGGCCAGTCGCCCGCCACCGTATCGGTCTATTGGGCCGAGGGCGACGATCGCGGAACCGACGCGGCGGCATGGCCGCATACGCATGCATGGGACCCGCACACCGGCGCGCTGCCTGCCGACTATACGCACGCCCCCTCCATTCAAGCCGCCACGCGCTACACGTACCGATTCGCCGCGCGCAATGCCGAAGGCGAGATGTGGACCGATCCGCAAACGCACGCGCGCACCGCACGCGTGTTCGATATCGGTTCAATACGGCCGGCCCGCTGGCTGAACGGCGCGGAGGCGGCGGTCAGCTTCACCTGGGACGACAACCTGTCCAGCCAGCGCGACATCGCAAACATCTTCAACGAGTACGGATGGCGGGCAAGCTTTTTTGTCAATCCCGGCCAAACGGAACGCTGGGCCGCGACCAAAGACAACTATGCAGCCATGAGCAGGGAAGGGCATGAAATCGGCAATCACTCCTACGAGCATCATCGGAGAAGGCTATCGGATATTGTTCCGGCCATCGCGCCCATTCAGGAGCTGACCGGAATCTACCCTGTGAGCTATGTGCATCCGTTTAACCTGACGAGCGCACGAACGGACGAGCTGGTCTTTGAGCATCATCTGGTGGCCCGCATTTCGGCGCCCCACGGGGTCGAAGAGCGTGTGCTTTTATCGGACCCCGGCCGGCTGTCGGGATTTCAGCGCAACCTCGACCGGATTACGGAACCGGGCACGATCAAGTCGGGCGGCTGGCTGATCGTGGCCGGGCACGGCATGGATGGCGAAGGCTTTCGACCGATTGAAGAAGGCCAGTTGCGCGCGATTCTCGATCACCTCAAATCCCGCCCGGAAAATCTTTGGGTGGGAACGATGGGCGAAGTCGGAATCTACGAGTTGATATTCAAGGAAATCGCCCTGGAGATCGATCCCTCCTACAATTCACTGACCCTGCGCGTTACAGGGTTCGATTCGGAAAAGTACGCCCGCGCGCCGAATGTCCCGCTCACCGTGACCCTGCCGCTGCGCAAGCCACTGGAATTGTCGCAAATCCGCCTGGAGTCGGACGATGTATCCGCGCGGATTGATAACGGACGCCTGCTCGTTACGTTCGATCTGAAAAAGACGGACGCCGTGACGCTGTCGTTGCGGTAAACCCTTCTTCTGCGCAACAGGGCCGCGTGCGACCATTTCGCGCAGCGGATGGGCGCTCGGCTTGGGCGGATTTGCGAGGGCTGGCCGCTGACGTACCCAACGCCGTGCTGTAAACAATGAATTGCACGTATCAATAAAGCTTGCGTTTCTTTCGTATGTGTGCGAAGATTGATTTTGTTGTTATAAGACGCCTGCGTACACAGCAGTTGCCGTGCTATGGGCAAAGGCGGGAAGACTATGAAGACGACTGTATCCATGCGCATTGTCGTCGTTGCGACCTCGCTTCATCTTGCGGTCGTTGTATCGGCCCGGGCCGAGACGCGCACGTGGGAAGGCGATGACGCTGCGGAATGGACGAGCACGTCGTTCGACAGCGCCGGGCCGGAGGACGAGCCGACGGCGGCCGGAGACACGGCCGTGTTCGGCGAAGGCGCGACGACCTCGACGGTGACTGTGGACAGCTCGGGCGGGCCGGTTGCAGTCGGCACGCTGAGCTTCGGCGGAGCCGATGCCTACACGCTCCGGAAGAAAGGCGCCGACGATACGCTGACCTTGAGCGGGGCCGAGGGCGCCGGGATTGCACACACCAACGAACAGAACCATCTGATCGGCGCCAATGTTTTGTTGGACTCGGACCTGACGGCCACCATGTACACGGAAGGATACGGGGTCGAGATCTCCGGCGACGTCAGCGGGGCGGGCCGGAGCGTGACCAAGGCAGGCGAGGGAACGCTGACGCTCTCGGGCGCCAGCACGTACGACAGCGGAACCTGGATCGAAAGAGGCGTGCTGCGAGTCGCCAATGTCGCCGACCTCGCGCCTGGCGTGCTGACTTTCAACTCTTCCGTCAACAACCAAACCACTGTGCTTGAAACCAGCGGCTCTTTTACTCGAGACATCGGAACGGGCGCAGGCGAAGTGCATTGGAGCGAACACGGCGGATTCGCGGCGTACGGAGGGCCGCTTTCCGTAACGCTGAACGGAGGAGACCCGCTCAATTACAACAGCTTCAACCAAAAGCATATTCACTTTGGCTCGCCGAGCGCAACCCATCCGGTGATGATCGAGAACGACATCGATCATAACCAAAACAATACATACATTCATGTTTTTTACAATCCCGATACAGATCAGGATGTCGCCGTCCTTGCAGGAGTAATGAGCGCCAACAACAACCGAGTGCGGGTTTACGGCGGAGGCACGCTGGCCGTAACCAATAGCGCCAATACTTGGTCTGGAGATGTGTGGATGGAGGGGGCGACAGTGCGGTTAGGAAAGGACGGCGCAGGACTGGGGAGCATGTATGTCGGCTTCAGATCGGGCATTTCCGTAATCGAGTCTCATGGATCATTGAACATGGATACCGGCACGAGTGCGGGCAATGTTTGGTGGGCTAATCCCGGAGGTTT
>SLMC01000145.1 GCA_007133745.1 Kiritimatiellia bacterium | reverse complement strand
ACGGTTGCAAAGGCGTGGAGTTTTTTACAGGGAGGCCAGGGAGACCGGGGAGAGGTTTTAACAGAAGGTAACGGAAGAGTGGAACGTGGAACGTGGAACGTGTTGGTGCGTTCGTGGAGCCGGAATGGCCGGACAATGTAGGCCGACCCTCCGCGGTCGGCGCGGGATTGCGCCGGGGACAGAGCCCCGGACCAACAACAGGCGGCAGAAGCGTGTCCGCTCCGCGGCCCGATGAGCGGCTCGGCTCAGGCGAAATAAAATGAAGACGCAGAACGGAACCATATCGGAGATGCAGGCCAAGGAAGCGGCGGAACGGCCGCTGTCCATGCGTCTGGTGTTTCGCATATTTTCCACTTTAGGTCCTTTCAAATGGCTGGTGTTCCTGGGTAACATCCTTGTGTGCATATGCGTGGCGGCCGATATGCAACTCATATACCACGCGACGCGCCTGATAGAGTTCGGCGTGTCGGATCAACAGACCGTGTTCGAAGCAGTGGGCATCCTGGTGGCTCTGGCTCTGGTCAACAGGGTCTTCGGCGCCTCGCAGTTCATGGTGACCGTGTTTGCCAGCAACAAGGCCGTGGAACAAATGCGCAAGGACCTGTTCGCCAAGCTGCAGGCGTTGTCCAAACGATTCTACGACACGCACAAGGCCGGCTGGCTGATCGCGCGCGGCACCGGCGACATCTGGCACATCTCGGAATTCATGACCTATACGCTGATGATGATCGTCGTGTTTCTGACCGCGTTCGGCTACGCTTTCTACCGGATATGGGCCATCGCGCCGATTCTGCTGATCCCGTCCCTGGCGCTGGCGCCTGCGGTGACCGGTCTGTCGTTCTGGTACAAACGGCGCATGTCGCGAGCCCAGCGTTACGGACGAGAGCAGAACAGCCGCATGGTCGCGCATATGAGCGAACATGTCCGGGGCGTTCGGGTCGTGCAGGCTTTTTCCCGCGAAGCGCAGACGCTCGACGAATTCAATGCGCTGAACATGATCAATCGCGACAACGAAATCAAGATCGCGCGGCTGGACGCCATTTTCATGCCCTCCATGAATTTTCTCGGGATTCTCAACACGGCCATTGTCGTGGGGTTCGGCGCATGGCTGTTGCATTCGCCCTATGCCGACCGGATGGCCGAAACGCTGAGCGTCGGCAATTTGGCGGCGTATATCATGTATTCCAACGTGATCCTGTGGCCGCTGCGCATCGTGGTGGAATTGTATAGCATGTCCTTGCGCGCCATGGCCGCCGCCGAGCGCGTGTACGAAATCATGGACATGCCGCCGGACATTGCCGATCCGGCGCACCCCGTTTCCGCCGAGCGGTTGCGCGGCGAGATCGCCTTCGAACATGTGGATTTCCGTTACGGACCGGACTCTGCTTGGATTTTCAAGGATTTCAACCTGCGTGTGCCCGCCGGCCGGACCGTAGCGCTGGTCGGCGCCACCGGCGCGGGCAAGACGACCTTGTCGGCGCTCGCGGCCCGCTTTTACGACGTGACAAACGGCGCCGTTCTGATCGACGGCCGCAATGTCAAGGACTACGCCCAGGAAGCCCTTCACAAGCATATGGCCGTGGTACCGCAGGACGGGTTTCTTTTTTCCGGCACGGTTTTGGACAACATCCGTTTCCGTCGCCCCGATCTGACTCGGGAACAGACAGTGGCCATGGTTCGGGATCTGGGCGTGCACGAGGCCATCGCGTGTCTGGCGCAAGGCTACGACACGCCCGTGCTCGAAGGCGGCGCGTCGGTGTCCGAAGGGCAACGCCAGTTGATTTCCATTGCGCGCGCGCTGGCTGCCGATCCGGCCATCCTTATCCTCGACGAACCGACCTCCGCGCTGGACGTGCATACGGAAAGCCTGCTCCAACGGGCGTTGGAACGCCTGATGCACGGCCGAACCACCGTGTTGATTGCGCATCGGCTCTCCACCGTTCGGCATGCAGATCGCATTGTCGTGCTGGACCACGGCCGTTTGGCGGAGTCGGGCACGCACGAGGAACTGATCCGCCGCAACGGACTCTATGCCGCGTTGGCCCGACAGAGCGAAGGCAGGTGATTCGCGGGAAAACGGCTAGGTTTCGACGCGGCGGGTATAGTTGTCGACGAAATTTTCGATGATCTCGTCCTTCGTAATGTCCTCGAGCGAGTAGGGCGATGCGCCGTCGCGAAACATGCTTTCCACGCGAATCAGACGCAGGCCTTTGCGTTCCCGGAAGCGAATGTCGGCGAAAGGCAGCGTTCTCGTGGGAAAGGTTCGGCCTTGAATACGGTAGACCAGCTCGTCTTCGCCATTGAACTGCACGTTGATGGCGGCCGTGGTTTCGGTATGGCGTATGGTTGCGGTACGGCCATGGCTTTTCATTTCCACGGTAATTTCACTGAAAGCGGGCAGGACGACCTCGGCGATGAAACGGCTCATCTCCATGGCCTCTTTTTCCTGACGGGACTTGTCCGTGTCCTGCATCGCGTTTTTCAACTTCGCTCGCCAGTCGGCCATGGTCTTTGCTCTCCCCAAGGCGGCCCTCGGCCGCAATCAAGGTCATCAGTCAATACGAAACCGGACACTAAAGAGCCGCCATGAAAAGGTCAAGCGGATATTGCCCTGGATATTGCCCCGTAGGTTGGACTTTCAGTCCGACCCTGAAAAAAGGACCGACAGAATGTCGTGGGTGCAAACTCACACACTCCCAAACCCACATAGCCACACACTTGGGTTGCGGGCGACAGCCCGCTTTAATTTTCCCCCGCGACCTTAATTCGTTTTGTCAAATATGACAGCACATTTTCTTGCCTAAAACTCGTCTCTATAGTGGGTGAGCATCTTCTCTGCCTTCTCCCCCCGTTTCCCGCCCCTTTCTTTCGCCGTACGCGTCCACCGATCCTCTTT
>SLMC01000349.1 GCA_007133745.1 Kiritimatiellia bacterium | reverse complement strand
GTCGGTCGGTTCCTCACCGGACGCCTCGACCTCGAGCAGATCCATCAGGGTCGCCTGGGTGCCTTCGATCTGGGCCGAGAGAACCGCTTCCTTGCGAACGAATGCGTAGACAAACCACTCGATGGAGGGCACCAGATCGCTGGCCAGGTCGAGCAGCCGTATCTGTTCTTCAGCCCGTGCCAGCAACGACGCAAGCTCGCCGGTGAGGTCCAGTGGCGGATCGCCTGGCGGCAACGGAAACGGGATGAAGGCGCTGACCTCTTCCCCTGCCACACTGCTGAGTTCGTACTCTCCGGTCTTCCTCATCATCGTTCACCTTCGAAGCGATCGTTTCACAACCAGACACAATAATAATCGTTCGCTTCGTTTGTGTCCAGAAAAAGAAGCGTTCGCTTCGTTTTAGACATTCGTAAGCAGCGTGCGCTTCATCGCCCATCCCATGCGTTACATCTTGTTCTTATTGTGTATTCCATCCTCCTTGTGGTCACCGTGGCCCGCCCTTTCCCCCGGGCCGAGGATGTGGAGGCCGTCGTCGACCCACTTTGAGGTCTCGACGATTCGCAACCAGCCTTCGCCCTCTGCGCCGGCGATACGGTGGTGGTCGACCGGAACACCGGGCTGATGTGGCAGAAGGCGCACAACGAGCGCGCCGGCTACGCCACCGCCCAGGCCGCCAACGGCTCGGCGGGCTCCGACTTCCGTTTCACCCGGCGCGAGGCGCCGGCCTACTGCGAGGGGCTGTCGCTGGGCGGACACGACGACCGGCGCGTTCCCCACAGGACCAGGGGCTCGCGTCGGGCTACCCGTTTGGATCCACTGTTTGCCTCAGAGACGCCCGTATCCCTATTCCCCGCGGCCCTCTGCTGCAGCCGGATCCTGGAGGGTTCATTTTCCCTGGGCCCTGGCGTGCATCCCCCGGAGGCCCTGTCTACAGATGATGCCTTTGTCGCGTGGCTATTGACGGAGCACGCTGCCCGGGGCGTGTCCTACGGGTTTACCGAGACCCCGTGATTCGTGGTCTATAAGCGGTCTTTTCCGCTCCCTTCTTGTCATCTCAGCTTGTACTTTCGCATCTTGTCGATGAGGCTGACCCGGGAGATGCCCAGACGCCGAGCGGCCTCGGACTGGTTTCCCCCGCTTTCCTCAAGGGCCGCCGTCACCAGGCTACGTTCGAAGGCGGCCACCCGCTTTCGCAGGCCAAGGGAGCTTGTGCCATTGGCGCTTTGTTGCGCAGCGGACTCTCCCTGGCCGCCCTCGGCCAGAGCGAAGGGGTCGGTGTCGATCCATGGGTTATCGGCCAGGGCCACCAGGCGTTCCACGGTGTTCGCCAGCTCCCGCACGTTGCCCGGAAAGGAGTGCTCCTTCAGAAGCCTCAGCACCCTGTCCGACAGCCTGGCTTCCGGCAGGCCGTAGCGCTCGCCGAAAAGGGCCGCGAAGTGTTCCACCAGGGGTAGGATGTCCTCGGGCCTGTCCTTAAGGGGCGGGACGTGGATGGTCACCACGCACAGCCGATAGTAGAGATCCTGTCGAAAGGCGCCGCTCTCCACCAGGGTGGGCAGATCCCGATTAGTTGAGGCCAAAAGGCGCACGTCCACCGGGAAGGAGCGATCTTCGCCCACGGGTCGCACTTCCCGCTCTTGAAGCACCCTGAGGAGCGTGCCCTGGGTGGCCAGATCCAGCTCGCCGATCTCGTCAAGGAGCAGGGTGCCGCCCTGAGCCGCGCGAAACAGACCCTCCCGGGCCTGGATGGCGCCGGTGAAGGCCCCCCGGGTGTGTCCGAAGAGCTCGGCCTCCACCAGTTCTCTTGGCAAGGCAGCGCAGTTGAAACGGACGTAGGGAGCCGCGGCGCGGGAGGAGGCCTTGACGATGGCCCTGGCCACAAGCTCCTTGCCGGTGCCGCTCTCCCCTGTGACCAGCACCGTCACGTCCCTCGGGGCGACGCGTTCCACCAGGCCGGCCACGCGGTGCATGGCGTCGGAGGAGAACACCATGGTGCGCCTGAGGGCGAGGGCGGCCTTGAGGGTAAGGTTTTCTTCGCTAAGACGCAGGGTCTCCAGGCTCCGCCTGAGCACCCGCAGGATCTCCTCGGGGTCGTAGGGCTTGGCGAAGTAGTCCAGGGCGCCGCGCTTCATGGCCTCCACGGCGATGCGCTCCGAGCCGTAGGCCGTGATGAGGATAGCCCTGGGGGCCCTCGGGCGCCTGGTTAGGGCGTCCAGAAGGCCCATGCCGTCAAGGCACGGCATGCGCAGGTCGGTGAGCACCAGATCCACCCGCTCTTGGTCGATGCGGTCAAGGGCCTCCTGACCGTCGGCGGCCTCCAGCACCTCGATGCCCTCTTCCTCCTCAAGGATGGTCCGCAGGGTGTAGCGAAGGGGCGCCTCGTCATCCACCACCAGTACGCGTAGGGTCATGATGCCGGTGTCTCCTGGCTGTCCTCGGTATGTTCCGGGGTGGGTTCCGAGTCCTCCTGTGGGGTTCGCGGCGGGAGCTGAAGCTCGGCGCGGCATCCCCCCTGGGGACGGTCCTTGAGGGTCAAGGAGCCTCCGTGCTGCTCGGCGATGCTTCGGGCGATCACCAGGCCGATGCCGCTTCCCTCGGGCTTGGTGGTGATCCCTGGGACAAAGAGCCTGTCCTTGACCTCCGGGGAGAGGCCTGAGCCAGAGTCGTCCACCAGGATCCTGACGCCATTGGGGTGGTCCTCATCCGCCCGCAGGGTGACCAGGCCCCCCGTGGGGGTGGCCGCGATGGCGTTTAGAAGGAGGTTGGCTATGGCCTGCTTCAGCTTGCGCGGATCACAGCGCGCCGAGAGTTCTCGCTCCGCCTTGAAGGTGACGGTCACTCCCTGTTTCAAGGCGAGACCCTCGTGGAGCACCACCACGTCATGAAGCAGCCTCCCAAGGTGCACTTTCGCGATGGACAGCCTGGTCACAGGGCGGGAAAAGGTCAGAAGCTCCTCCAGGGTGGTTCCCATGCGCCGCGCCTCGGAGAGGACCACCTGCATCTTTTCCGCCTCCTTGCTGCCCTGGGGAAGCTTCTTCAAGACCAGGCTGGACAGGCCCTGGATGGAGGCCAGCGGGTTTTTCAGTTCATGGGCGATCTCCCCGGTCAGGGCCATCAGCTCCTGCTTCTGCCCCACGCCGGCACTCAGGAGTTCCTGCCTGGCGTTGGCCACCGCCCTGGTGCCCCTGGTGATGGCCATGCGGAGAAAGATGGCCACCAGCCCGCCGAGGCTCATGGCCACCGTCATCACCGCCGCTTGGGTCAGTGTGTAGGTGGCGTTGTGGGCAAAGTCCACGCCTTGGCTGAAATACCCCGGAAGCAGCGCTGGCAGGTACCCCAGGAGCGGCCCCAGGGTGAAGAACCAGACCACGGAGAGGGGCAAGAGCAGAAACATGACGAAGCGTCGCAGGGTGCCCAGAACCACCGCCGGCAGCACCGTCATCACGATGAGGATCACGAAAAATGGGCTCTCCACCCCGCCGGTGATGGCGATGAGGCTCGCCTGTACGGCGATGATCACCGACAGGAAGTAGGGGACGTGGCGCACCTCGATGCTGCGGGACCTGAGCCAGAAAAAGTCTCGGACAACCACGGCTACGCTCAAAAGACCCACGATGCCCAGGAGCCCCACGCGCCAGGGCGCCGGGTCAAAGTAGGTGAGCAGGGCAGCCAGGGTTAAGAGGATCGGCAGGTTGAAGAGCCTCATCTGGGCGATGAAGCGCCCGGCCCGAGCGATCTCCCGCCATGCCAGGGACTCCACCTCCTCGTCGGTGAGGCGGCTCGCCATGGCAGGGGACAGGGGCTCTTGGGTCATTGACTGGGATCTCCATAAGCGCTTCGGAGCCGTGAGCGCCGTGAAGGGCCTTTCCCTCAAGGTACAGGCCGGAGAACTCTACGGCCTGGTGGGTCCGGACGGCGCGGGAAAGACCACTGCCATCCGCATGCTCACCGGCCTTGTGAACCCTTCGGCAGGGGAAGCCCTGGTGCTCGGTCAGTCAGCCCAGAAGGGGAGTCGGCTCAGGGAGGCCATCGGCTACATGCCGCAGCAGTACAGCCTGTACGGGGATCTCAGCGTACATGAGAATCTTCGGTTCTTCGGCCGTCTCTTTGGGCTCTCCCGTCGGGAGTTTGGGGAGCGGGAAGACAGGCTTCTTCACATCACGCGTCTGGCGCGTTTTCGGGACCGGCGGGCCGAGGCCCTCTCGGGAGGCATGTACAAAAAACTCGCCCTGGCCTGCGCCCTGCTGCATCGGCCAAGGGTGCTGGTCATGGACGAGCCCACAAACGGCGTGGATCCTGTCAGCCGCAGGGAGCTTTGGGATCTCCTTTATGAGTTCGTTTCCCAGGGCATGGCCGTGCTCCTGGCCACGCCCTACATGGACGAGGCCTCCCGCTGTCACAAGGTGGGGCTCCTGTCCGAGGGGCGGCTTCTTACCGAGGGCTCCCCTTCGGTGCTGGTGGCCTCCATGGGGCATCGCGCCCTCTTTATGGAAGGTCCTGACAGAACGGCCCTGGAGCAGGCCATTGAGAACAGGTTTGGCAGGGAGAGTCAGGGCGGGGCCAGGACCCTTCTGGCCATCACTCCCCTTGGCGCCGGCCTGCGGGTGCTCCTTGCCGGCGACGCGGTGACCAGCGTCGTGTCTTGGGCCGAGGCCTCGCCCCTGGTGTCCACCATCAGGGAGCTGGGCCTGGATTTCGAGGACGTGTTCCTGGGCCTTGTGGCCGCTCCAGATGCCTCGCCAGATGCCTCTTCTGGCGTGGATAGCGGTTCCACACCTGGCGCTGCATCCTCGGAGGATCCTTAGCCCATGTGCGCCGCCACCGAAACCCTGCGCCACCATGGGCAAGAGGGCTCTGGGCCCCTGGGCGCCGACAGCTCCGGTGATTACCTCATCGAGGTGGGGTCCCTGACCAAGCGCTTCGGATCCTTCACCGCCGTGGACCGGGTCACCTTCGGGGTGCGGCGCGGGGAGGTCTTTGGATACTTGGGCGCCAACGGGGCGGGCAAGACCACCACCATCAGGATGCTCTGCGGGCTCCTTCAGCCCACCCAGGGCGAGGCCAGGGTAGCCGGGGTGGACGTTCTCAGGGAGCCGGGTCGGGTCAAGACCCAGATCGGATACATGTCCCAGAAGTTCTCGCTCTATCAGGACCTCACCGTGCTTGAGAACCTCAAGTTTTTCGCAGGGGTCTACGGCATCACGGGGAAGACGGCGAGGATTCGAATCTCCAAGGCATTGGATCTCTCCGGCCTTGAAGGGGAGTCGGGACGTTTGACCCGGAGCTTGCCGGGGGGTATGCGCCAGCGCCTGGCCCTTGGCTCGGCGCTCCTTCACGAGCCCAGGGTGCTCTTTTTGGACGAGCCCACCGCAGGGGTGGATCCGGTGTCCAGGCGAAGCTTCTGGCGGGTCATTCGTCGGTTGGCCTCGGAGGGCAAGAGCCTCCTGGTCACCACCCATCACCTGGACGAGGCGGAGTACTGCCAGAGGGTGGGGCTCATGGTGGACGGTCGCCTGGTGGCCCTTGACAGCCCCGAGGGGCTCAAGGCCACCCACGTTCCAGGGGTAATGCACAGCGTCTTCGGGGTGAGCCAGGCTGAGCTGGAAAGGGTCTTTGAGGGCGAACCCGCCCTGTGGGGTATGAAGCCCTTCGGCCTCGCCGTGCATCTGCGCGTGGCTCCGGCCCTCTCCGACCCCGAGGACCTGGCGCGGTTTCTCAGGGCCCGGGGCGTCCAGGTTCCAAGGGGCGCCCTCAGGGGCCCTCCACATGGCTCCCGGGATTTCGAAACCGCCGGCCCAAGGGAGTCCGGCCACAAGGAAACCGGCGCTTGCGACACTGGCGACACTAGGGAGTCCGGCGCCAGGGAGTCCGGCGCCAGGGAGTCCGACGCCAGGGAGCCCTATGGCGGGGTTCGCATCGAGCCGGCGGAGGCGAGCCTGGAGGACGTGTTCCTGGAGCTTGTGCAAAGGGAGTCCCGACAAGCGAAGGATCCCCACAGAGGCGAAGGCTTGACCCCTGGGCAAACCCCGCATCCAGGGGCTGGGCCAAGGCCGGCCTCCCGAGCGTCCCGGACATCGGGCCGGCGGGAAGGGAGCTGACATGGCTGGGCTCGTCACCCGCAGCCTGGCCATGGCCGAGAAAGAGGTGGTGCACATCACCAGGGACCGCCAGTTTCTGGCCTTCGCCCTGGGGATGCCCTTCGTCTTGATATTGCTCTTTGGCTACGCGGTGAGCTTCGACATCCAGGATGTGCCCATGGTGGTGGTGGACCAGGATCGCAGCAAGGCCTCCAGGGAGCTTGTCAACGCCTTCACCGCTTCGGACGTCTTTCGGGTGGTGGCCCACAGGGAAGACCCCCATCAGGCGGAGAGTCTCTTTCGCTCCGGAGCGGCCAAGACCGTGCTGGTGATCCCTCGTGGCTACGCCAGAAAGCTCGCCAGGGGAGAAGAGAGCAAGGCGCAGCTTCTTGTGGACGGCGCGGACAACACCAGCGCCCAGGTGGCCCTTGGATACGCCAGGGCCGTGTCCGTAACGGCCTCCCGGGGGGAGCTTGCGCGGGCCCTGGGCCGGGTGGAGATGCCTTTGGAGATCAGGACCCGGACTCTTTTCAACCCGCGCCTTCTCAGCTCGGTGTTCCTGGTGCCTGGTCTCATGGTGGTGATCCTCGTCATGATCGCCGTGATGCTCACCGCCCTCACCATCGCCAGGGAGTACGAGCGCGGCTCGATGGAGCAGCTTTTCGCCACGCCCCTCGGTCGCCTGGAGGTGATCCTCGGAAAGCTCACGCCCTACTTCGTCATCGGGCTGGTGCAGGTGCTGCTGGTCCTGACCCTCGGGGTCAGCCTCTTTGATGTGCCCCTTCGCGGAAGTCTGGTTCTGCTCTTCGTGGTCTCCAGCCTGTTCATCCTCTGCATGCTCATGCAGGGCCTTCTCATCAGCGTGCTCACCCGAAACCAGATGGTGGCCTCCATGGCCGCCATGTTCTCCACATTCTTGCCGGCCCTGCTTCTTTCCGGCTTCGTGTTCTCGCTGGAGAACATGCCGACTATCCTGCAGGGCATCGCCGCCGTCTTGCCGCCCCAGTACTTCGTGCGGGCCCTGAGGGCCATCCTGCTCAGGGGAAGCGGCCCGGAGGTGATCTGGTCCGATGTCCTGGCACTTCTGGCTTTCTTCCTGGTGGTGCTTTCCGTGGCCGTGCTCCGCTTTCGACGGAGCCTGGGGTAACGGTCATGCGAAGCTCCCTTGTTGCCATGATCCGCAAGGAGTACCAGCAGACCTTCCGGGACAGGCGCATGCTGTTTTTGCTCCTTGTGGCCCCGGTGGTTCAGCTGGTGGTGCTTGGCAACTCGGTGAACCTGGAGGTGGATCGGGTGCCCACCCTCATCGCCGACGAGGACAGAAGCCCCGAGAGCCTTGAGCTGGCCGCGGCGCTCACCGCCGGCGACGCCTTCACCCACCTGGGCACCCTGGAGAGCGGCCGGGAGGTGGCCCGCAGGGTGGGCAGGGGAGAGGCGGCCCTTGGCCTGGTGATTCCCAGGGGATACGGCAGGGCCACCCGGCAGGGAAGGCCCGTCGCGCTCCAGGCCATCGTGGACGGAGGGGACTCCAACAGGGCCACCGTGGCCCAGAACGCTCTGGCGGCCTTCGTCATGGAGCGATCCACGGAGGCCGCCATGCAAAGGGCCCAGGCCGCTTCGGCCCAGAGGGGTCAGGCTTTCTCCATGCCGCGCATATCCGTGGAGCCGCGCATTTTGTATAACCCCACCCTGGACAGCCAGATCTACTTCGTGCCAGGGGTGGCGGCCACCCTCCTTTTGATCATCACCCTGATCACCACGGCCATGGGCCTGGCCAGGGAGAAGGAGACAGGCACGCTGGAGCAGGTGATGGTCACCCCCATCCGGCCCGAGATCCTGATCCTCGGGAAGACCCTGCCATACTATCTTTTTGGGATGGTGGACCTCGGCCTGGTCATCGTGGCCGGGGCCTGGATCTTCCAGGTGCCCATCAGGGGATCCGTCCCGCTTCTCTTTCTGGCCGGCAGCCTCTACATGTTGACCACCCTGGGTGTGGGTCTCCTGGTGTCCGCCCTGGCCCGCACTCAGCAGCAGGCTTTCTTCGGGGCCATATTCTTCATCATGCCCGCCATCTTGCTCTCGGGCTTCATCACGCCCATCGAGAACATGCCCCACTGGCTTCAGCCCCTGTCGGGCCTCTCCCCTGTGCGGCACTTTGTGGAGATCCTCCGGGCCGTGCTGCTCAAGGACGCCTCCTTCGGAGAGCTGGCCGCTCCCTTTGTGGCCCTCGCGGGTATGGGCCTCGCCGTCTTCGCCGCGGCCGCCCACCTGCTCAGGAGAAAGCTGGTCTGATCAACCAGGGGGCGACTAGCGTCGCTGCGCCTGCGCCTGCTGCTGCTGCCGCCGGCGCTCCTCTTCCTCCTGCATCATGATGGTGGCCATGCCGGCGCTACGGCAAGGCGTGGGCCAAGCTGCGTTCCTGGCGGGAGGGGCAAGACACGGAAGCCGCTTAGATGCGTCGGCCGCTGCGCCGCGCCGCGGCCATAGCAAAGGCAAAGCGCAGCGCGAGGTGGAAGCTCATCGTCAACGCCGAGGTGGAGCCCGACGCATGATCCCGAAAGCACACATCACCGCTTGGCGGACGCGGGCGCCGTGGCTCGGCGACGCGCAGGTCGAGCAGGATCTCATCATCAGCCGGGCGATCGTCGAGCTGTTTCGGGTCCCGGAGATCGCGAGTAGCCTCGTCTTTCGCGGCGGCACCGCGCTATACAAGCTTTACCTCGATCCGCCGGCCAGATACTCCGAGGACATCGATCTGGTGCAGGCCCGCCCCGAGCCCATCGGCGACACGCTCGACAGAGCGCGGGCGGTGCTCGATCCCTGGCTCGGCGTTCCGCGACGCCTCCTCAAGGAGGGTCGGGTCAACCTGGTGTACCGCTTCGACCCCGAGGACGCGCCGCCGCTGAAGCTGCGGCTCAAGGTCGAGATCAACACCCGCGAGCACTTCACCGAGCTGGGCGTGGTCCGCGTCCCGTTTCGGGTCGACAACCCCTGGATCACGGGCGCCGCGGACGCCTCGACCTACGTACTCGACGAGCTGGAAAGTGAAGCCGTCGGGGTGACGACGGCGCTCGATGATTTCTCCGCGCTCTGGGAGGCGATGACGCCAGCCAACCGCTACCGCCTCGTCAACGCCCTGGTCCGAGAGGTGCTGGTGGATGAACCGTCGGGGGGCGGTCACCGCTACCTTACTGTGGGCTGAACAGCGGGAGATTTGGCTCCGACTACGATTTTTTCTTGATCACCACTCATCTGAGTGGTATCAAGACAAGGATGCGAAAAGAACTATCGCTAGGCCAGACCAAGGTACTTGAGGCCATAAGAAGACGAGTCGAGGATGGGGCGTCTCCTCCAACATATCGCGAACTCTGCGATGAGTTTGGGTGGCGATCGACCGGTACAGCGCGAGACTACCTGCGAGCCCTTGCTCGCAAAGGGTATATCGAACTACCGGATGGTCGAGCGCGGCAGATTCGACTTATTGAGGAACATACACCTGCAGTACAGGTGCCCATTCTCGGCCAAGTTGTTGCTGGCGTTCCGGTGGATGCAACCGAGGATCCAGACGGAAGCGTCCCCGTTCCGCGTTCTTGGTTGAGAGGTGGGCGTCACTTCGCCCTTCATGTCTACGGTGACAGCATGATCGGTGCTGGAATAATGGCCGGAGACCTCGTGCTGGTGGCTGCGTCACCAGTGGCCGCAGATGGCGAAGTTGTTGTCGCATCAGTCGATGGAGAAACAACGATAAAGCGATTTCAATCATCGGGTCGCGGTGCAGAATTGGTGCCGGAAAACCCTTCCTTTCAATCGATTCCTCTCGAAAGAGGCGACGTCTTGATCCACGGGGTTGTCGTCGGCTTGTTGCGAAGATTCTCTGCTAAGAAAAATGTCACTCACAGACCGCATGCTTTGCGAATGGCGATGAAGGAAGGGGTATAGAAATGCCAGAGACCCTATCAGGCAAACATAAATCTCCGCAGAATTCCAATTCTGTTTCAGTTCAGCAGGACTTGTTCGAGGATCCACAGTTTGCTACCAGCGTCAGGCTCTCCGTCAAAAACAAGGTTGCAGGAATCCCTCTTTCATCCGGCGTCAACGGAGATTATCCATCCTCGATTTCTCCGCGATACACCGACGTCGATTCCCGTAAGAGTGACGGAGCGACCTATACCCCTGATGCCCTGGCCCGTTTTGTGGCAGGTCAGATTCTCGAGCACACCCGAAAATGGTCTCGGGACAGAGCCATTCGTGCGCTTGATCCTGCAGTCGGCGAAGGTTCGTTGGCGGTAGCATTACTTGATGCACTGCGGGCAGAGGGATTCACGAATGTATCTTTTATGGGACTAGATACGAACACTCGAGCTGTAGAGACAGCTTCCAGCCATCTGGAAATCCACCGTAATGGCTACAGGGTTCAATGCGAAACAGGCAACTTTCTCAGTACGGCGGTTTCAGCAGGGAAGATAGATGACATTTTCTCTCAACAGGATGAAGTCAATAGATCACGATACGACATTATCATTGCAAATCCTCCCTACGTTAGAACTCAGATTCTTGGCGGACATAGTTCGCAAGCGTTAGCGAAGCGGTTTTCGTTGAGTGGTCGCGTTGATTTATACCATGCCTTCTTGTTAACGATGGCAGATGCACTCTCCCCGGGAGGAGTTGCTGGGATTATCGTCTCGAATCGCTTCATGACAACCAAAGCTGGCGCGTCGATTCGAGAGATCCTGCCCAGATTGATGAGCCTTCGCTCACTATGGGATCTTGGTGACACAAAGCTGTTTGATGCGGCTGTGCTGCCTGCTGTCATTGTTGGGACTGGAAAGATGCTCTCCGGTGACAGTGAGAATGAGCCTGCTAAGTTCACGTCACTATATTCCACATCGGGGCCAGCAGAGGCTCGTGCGCCCGATCCGATCAGCGCGCTTGGCCTAGAAGGCGTGGTCGAGGTCGACGATGGACGGCGTTTTCATGTGCAGCAAGGATTCCTTGAAACTGGCGGTCGAGTTGGTGACGTCTGGCGCCTAAGCACGAGCGATATTCGCAATTGGCTTGCAGTGGTGAAGAAGCATACGCGCTTCACATTTGGCGAGCTCGGGAAAATTCGTGTTGGAGTAAAGACCACGGCTGATCGGGTATTCATTCGAGACGACTGGAGCTGTGACGATGGAGAACCAGAGCTGCTGAGACCATTGATTACACACCATATCGCTCGCCGCTATCGCTCAGAGTCTCCTGTGAAGAGTATTTTATACCCCCACAAAGCAGAAAATGGG
>SLMC01000435.1 GCA_007133745.1 Kiritimatiellia bacterium | reverse complement strand
TCCGAAAGAATGTTTTCTCGGGATATGTCGTCATTAGCACCGGTTGCAATGCCGATTTCATCCTCGGGTATACCGAAATCGTCCATCAGCGATTGCTTCACCCGCTCGGGGACCAGCGTCTCGCGGTCGTTATCCTTGCGTTCCGCCTGCAAGAGCATGATCGGGCGAAGATAGTCGCCGGAATCCCGCCCTTCGGCATCGGCCAGCCCTTGCAGCTTGTTCAGGCAGGCAATCGCGTCGCGCACGGCATCCTGCCAATTGTCGCGTCGCACCAGTTCCAGCGGCATCTTGATCATATCCGCCGCCTGCAAGGCCGATGCACCCACGCTGAATAGGACATTGCTCGGCTGCCGGGAACGGTCCGGCGTGGCCGTCAGTTCCAGAATCGCGCTTGGCTCGAAACGTGCCAGCGTCTCGAAGGCCAACGCGGTACCTTGGTTATGCGCCTCGTCCACGATCACAAACGGATGCCGCAACCGTAGTGCGTCCACCAGCGACAGGTTGCCCCGCGCCGCCGGATCGCGCACATCCTCGAAATGCGGCATCATATCCGTGTTCTGCTTGTATACGCTCAGCCGGTCAATATCCTCCTGCTTGAACGCCTGCATGGTGGCGACTATGATCGCGTTCGATCCGTTCAGAACATGCGGCTTGATCCGCAACGCCTGCTCGATTTCGAGCACTGTGACTTCGCCCAGGGCAGAAAAGACCGCCTGATGCAACAGGTTGGCGGGATCACGCAAAGCCTTCAGTGTCTGTTCCCGGATCGGCTCTGACGGCACCAGCCAGAGCGTCACGCTGTGCTGGGTGAACAGCAGGCTCCGATTGGCCCGTTCAATGGCTAGGCCGCCGATCAGCGTCTTGCCGCCGCCGGTCGGAATCCGCAGACAGACATACGGCACATGCGCCAGCGTCGGCAAGGGCCGGTAATGCAACGCCGAGCCGCGCCAATCCTTCGTCGTTTCTTCGTATGCAAAACGCGGGTTGCTGCTCGTCTTGCAGCGCTTGAAAAAGGCTTCCAGCCAATCCAGAGCCTCTTCCTGATAGGCTTTAAGAATCATGTTGTGGCTTTCGTAGACGCGACGCCCTCGTCGCGTTGCTTTCGTGAAGCGGCGAGGCGACCGCTTCTACGTGTCCCTTGGTCATTGGTCGTTCCTTGTTGGACATTGGCCATTCTTCCTCTTCCTTGTCCGCTCAAGCAGCGCAGCAATCGGCTTGTGCGCCAGCCGCCACTTCGCCTCGTCGTCATTGAATTGGTCAACGAACCACTGCGTAAGCCTCTGACCGACTGGAAGATTTGGAAACGGTTCCGGTGTCGCAGGATATTTCATTGTCGGCTCCCGTATTTCGAGGGCGACTCCGCCACCACGGCGCGACGTTTTCCTTGCTCAGGTTCAAAGACAACCTTGACCTCGGCGTTCAGGGCATGAGCGACCCGGCGCAACATACTCAAGGAGTGGCCTTCATAGGCAGGGGATTCCAACCGGCTGATCTGCTGTTGCGAAGTTTTCAGCATTTTCGCCAGATCCTTCTGGGTCAGCCCCGCTTTTTCGCGTAGTGCCGCAATCTGTAACGCCACATCCCACGCCGCGCCAGCCGCTTCAAACCGCTCGGCAAAATCAGCGTCCGCGAGATGTTCTTCCAGATATAAATCGAAATTTGTTGCTTTCATCCCGTATGCCTCGCCTGCCAGTCGCGCATTCGTTTTACGGCGATCGCCAAGTCATGCGAAGCGATTGCCTGTCCTTTGCTCCGAATGCCATGTACGGCAATAATCTTCCTGCCTTGGACGAAAAACCATAGCACGCGCGTGTTCAGCTTGCCTACATGCCGCAATTCAAACAGCCCGTGATTCAACGGCTTTGACAACGGCGGTTTGTGATATTGCCGTTTCCGTAGCTTCGCCAAACCCGCCATGACAGCCGCAAAATCATCGGGATCGCTCCTTTTGAGTTTGTCTAAAAACTCACGCACCGGACAGCGTCCCGTATCACCAACATATAACTCTACACAAAACTCCATAATTGTCAACACCAATATTGATGTATTTTCAATTTGCCGCAGTCTATATGCGGTCTTGATGCAGTAATCCCTTGTTTATTGGATATTCTTCCCCATTCTAAGGTGCATCCACTTTCAGTTTATACGGCAACTGCTTAAAGACGATGCCCTCCTGGCGGAGCCGAGCCGCACCCAGCCGACAGGCCGTGCCGTAGATCACCTTCGGTCCGTCATGCGGCGGCAGGGCCAGAAGCACCGGCGTCGTCAGCACATTTCCACCGTCCGGCGACTTGTCCTTCAGAATGCCGTTATAAAGGAGATAGACTGCCGTACCGTTGTGGATGCCGAGCAGAGGTGTATTCAGAGAGGCACGGCCATCCTGGCCGATATTCTTCACGGGCGGGACGCCCGTGCCACTTTTGGGCAACGGCGTGCCTGTCTCGACAAAAAAGACGTGCCTGGCCAGATCGCCGAACCGCACCGTATTGCGGATACTGCCCTGCTCGTCGAAAAGCGCATCGCCCAGCGTGGCGAACCGGAACCCGCCGCCCAGCCCCTCGACGCTCTTCGCTTTCGTAGCCGCGGCGCCCTCGCCGCTTTCAAACAAACGCGACGGGGGCGTCGCGTCCACGGAATATCCCTCACTTACCCGCCGCAACCGCTCCGCCGTCACATTCCGGCAGATATTCTGATCCATCTCGACAAGGATAAAGCGGCGGGGTGCCGCTTCTACATCTTCAGCATTCACCTGCATGACCGCATGCCCCGTCGTGCCGGAACCGGCGAAGGAATCAAGGATCAGGTCGCCGGGACAGGTGGCGATCTGCAATATTCGTTCAAGTAGGCCGACTGGTTTCGGCGTCGTATCGAAATCGCTCTTTCCTCCAAATATCTGAATGAGT
>SLMC01000251.1 GCA_007133745.1 Kiritimatiellia bacterium | reverse complement strand
GGTCCTGGCATATATCATCGCGCTCAACGGGCAATTGGTGCGCGCCAAAGCCCCGTGCCTAAAAATGTCGCGGTTCAGCACGAACCGTATCCGCTGGCGCCCGATAGCCGAGCGGAAATCCACCGCGCAATCGATCCTCAGGCGCGGATCGCCGGGCGCCGCCGGGATGAATGTCAGAAAGGCGCCCTGATGATTCACGATGGAAACCGGCTCCGTCACGGTCACCACAGTGGCCGGCTTGTCGCGGCTGGGCACAATGCCCGTTTTTTCGACCGCCTCCACAAGATCCATGCTGCCCCGCTCGAACAGCGGCGGATCGCCGGAATCGGTGCGAATCACGATGTCGTCCAGGCCCAGCCCCGCTTTCAGAGCCACAATATGCTCCACCATGCGCAAATAGTTGTGCGGCGATCCGCAGTGCAGCACGATATTGCGATGCGCATTCCAGACGTTGTGAACGGATACGGGGATCGGCAAGGACTCGTCGAGATCGCTGCGGTCCAGCCACCAGCCGGGCAAGGGACTGGGCTCGAAGACGATCGTGCGATGCGCCTTCCCGAGAAACGTGCCGGGCCCGGCTACGGAAATCGGCGCCGCCACCGTCATGCGACCGGGTCCGTATCCCGGCCCGGGCTCGTCCCATAAATCCTGATCGACCGGCTGCTCGGCCCACAGGGCGCGCGAGGCCCGAAAATCCGGCTCGCTGCCCGAAAGAAGCCGCCCTGTCGGCATGTCAACCATTTTCCCTCCTTGCAATCATTTTCCTTGCGCCAAACCGATGGCAAGATGTAGTGTAGCGCAAAACACGGGAGAAACAATATGAAATTGAAGGTAAAAAAACTGACGCCCGACGCGATGCTGCCGCATTATGCGCATCCGGGCGATGCGGGACTGGATTTGTTCGCCAATCAAAGCGCCACCATCGAACCGGGCGCATTCGCCCTGATCAAAACCGGCATCGCCATCGAATTGCCGGCCGGCACGGAAGCCCAGGTCCGCCCCCGCAGCGGGTTGGCCCTGAAACGCGGCGTCACAGTCCTGAACACGCCCGGCACCATCGACACAGGGTATCGCGGAGAAGTCGGCGTCATTCTGATCAACCACGGACCGGACCCGTTCACGGTGGCGCCAGGCGACAAAATCGCGCAAATGATCGTCAAACCCGTATTGTCCGTGGACGTAGAGGAGGCGGAAACGCTGTCGGATTCGCGGCGCGGCGAAGGCGGCTTCGGCTCGACCGGCATGGGCGCCCGGCCCGACAACGCGACAGAGGGTCCGAGACCGAAGACTGAAGACCAAAGACCTTAGACTGAGGCGGTGGGCAGGGGGCAGTCACTCGTCCGTAGGCCCGCGCGTCATCGGGTCATCGGGTCTGGGAAGGCGAAACTGGCTGCAGTGAACAGTGAGCAGTAAGTAGTAAACAGTGGCATGGGCGTCCCGCCCATGAAACACGGGCAAGATGCCCGTGCCACATCGGGAAGCGCCTCAGCGAACATTGATGTAGGGTGGACTTTCAGTCCGCCCATCCGGAGACCGACTGAAAGTCGGTCCTACGGCGCAAGCGAAAAGGAGAAGCACAATGAGCATCGTCAAGGAAATGTTGCAGGACAAAGGACCCGAAGCCGTGTTCGCAGAGGCCCGCGAAGCGGCCAAAACCTATGTTTACAAGCTGCGGGAACAGGGCCGCATCTCCTTTTCCGATCCGCGGCCCGGCGCCCTGCCCTCTATTCATCTGGTCCGCAAAACCCTGCCGGAAGTCTGGGAGGACGCGGTCATGGCCGTTCTGGGCGTGGGTCAGGAAATCCATACCCATTACGATCCCCAGTCCTCGGAAGGCCAATACCAAAGCTTTCCCAGCATCGAGGCCACGGTCGCCATGCATATCGAGGAGCCGTTCGCCGAACCCAGATTCCACAAGCATTATCTGGGCGGTTGGCTGGGGTTCGGCGACTACAAAGCCGAAATCGAAGGCGTCAAGGACGGCTGGATGATTTCCCCTTCCGACGTAGCCGAAAAAATGAAAACCGGCCGTTTCGACGACGTCAAGGGCGACGAACGCTGGAACTATACCTACAGTCAGCGCCTGCGCGCCTATCCTTTCTTCGACCTGGACGGCAAACTCAAAACGGCGAACCAACTCCAATCCGTGATTCGCAACCTGAAAAACAACCCCACCAGCCGTTCGGCGCAATGCATCACCTGGGATCCGCGCTGGGACCACAACGACGAACAGCTCGGTCCGTTCAAGTGGGATCAGTATCATTCGCCCTGTCTCCAGCGTTTCTGGTTTCGGCTGATGGACCATCCCGAAAGCGAAGGCTACATCCTGCATGTCAACGGCCATTGGCGGTCGCGCGATTTGCTCAAAGCCGTGCCGTCGAACATTTACGGCGTCACCGAAGGCATCCACGAGCATGTCCGCAAGGGGCTCGAACAGGAACTGGGCGCGCCCGTGCAACGGGGCAGCTATACCGACATCAACGATTCGCTGCATCTGTACGGTCATTACCTCGACCCGCGTCGACAAGGCCTCGATGCGGAAGCCTATCTGGAAGACGTCTTCAAAATCGCCGGCGGCGAGCCCATCGCCGAACGCCTCGTGCTGCCCGGCACAGACATGCACGAGATGATGATTGAAGACATCGAAAAGGAATACGCCTTCCGTACCGCCAATCCGAACTACGGACGCGACATGGGCTAGGGGTTAGGAGCTAGGGGCTAGGAGCGAATGTCACTTAGATAACGCCGTTCGGGAGAGAATCGGGCGATTGGCATTGCGAAACGATGTATGTGGGTGTGTGGGTATGCGGGTATGCGGTTGCTTCTCGCCGATCCTAATCGCACTCTCTCAATCCCCAATCCCTGCGGAGCGCTTCTCCGTAGGTATCGACATACACAAGAGAAAGCTACCT
>SLMC01000027.1 GCA_007133745.1 Kiritimatiellia bacterium | reverse complement strand
GGGCGCTGCCCCCGGCTCTGTTGCGTAACCCCTTCGGGGTTGACGTTCAATCAACTTTTCTTCGGCATACTATGCATGCCGACAAGCGCCTGTCGAACGCAATTACGTCTTTCAGCGCTTTTTTTCTTTCAAATCGGAAACAAACCGCTATTCTTTGGCCTTATGAAAGTCTGTATGGATATACAATCGGCGGTGACGCAGACGGCGGGAGTCGGCCGCTATGCGCGTACACTGGCCGAAACCCTCGCTCCCATAGCCGCGCCAGACGAACTGTCGCTCTTTCATTTCGATTTCCGCGGACAATCCGATCCGGTCGATGCGCCCGGCGCCCGCCTGCGCACGGTGCGCTGGTGTCCCGGCCGACTGGCCCAAAAGGCGTGGACCCTTTTCGGACGGCCGACCTTCGACGCCTGGGCCGGCCCGGCAGACCTGTACTTTTTTCCCAACTTCGTGCTGCCGCCCGTCAGCAAAGGGAAAACCGCCGTCACCATTCACGACATGAGCTATGCGCGCTTCCCCGAATTCGCCGAAGACCGCAACCGTCAGTTTCTCGAAACGCACCTGCGCGACACCGTCGACCGGGCCGACGCCATACTCACCGTCTCGCAATTCAGCGCCGACGAAATCGCAAACATTCTCGGCGTGGACCGAAACAAGATTTATCCCGTCTACCACGGTATTTCCCGTCATTTCAAGCCGCCCGAAGAAAAAAGAATTTCGTCCGCCCTGACCCATCTGAACATTCGGCAACCCTATCTTCTCACTGTAGGCACCGTTGAACCCAGAAAGAACATTCCGTTTCTGATCGAAATGTTCGAAACCCTGACGCATTTCACCGGCAAACTCGTCATCGCCGGCATGCCGGGCTGGAAATACGAGCCAATCCTCGACGCCATGCGGCGCTCGCGCCGTGCCGACGACATTGTCTATCTGCGCTATGTCGGAAACAGCCATCTGCCGGCACTCTACACCGGCGCGGAAGCTTTCCTGCTGGCCTCGCGCTACGAAGGATTCGGGTTCCCCCCGCTCGAAGCCATGGCCTGCGGCACACCGGTCATTTCGTCCGACTGCGGCTCCCTGCGGGAAATACTCGGCGACGGCGCTCTGCTGATGAACAGTTTCGACCGCGACCAATGGGCGCACGCGCTCTGGCGAATCGTGACCGACCTCACCTACCGCGCCGAACTGACCGCGCGCGGACAAGCCTGGGTGCAGCGCTATACATGGGAAAACACCGCCCGTAAAACCTGGGACATTTTCCGGAAGGTCGCCTCATGAAAATCGCTATCGACGCCCGCTGGATATTCCCTGAAATATCCGGGATCGGAACCTATACCGTTCAACTGCTGGAGCATCTGGCCGTCCTGGACCCCGACAACGACTACCTGCTCCTCTTTCAGGACCCCGCCCTGCGCGACCGGACTCTAGCCGCCCCGCCAATCGCCCAAGCGCCCCGGTTCAAGGCCTGCCTTGTGCCCTACGGTCTGTTCTCGTTGCGCAACCAGTGGGCGCTCCCCCGGCTCCTGGCCCGCGAACAGGCGGACATCTACCATTCGACCAATTACATGATGCCGCTATGGGCGCCACCGTTTACGCACCGCGTCAAGCGCGTGGCCACCGTACACGATGTGATCCCGCTCGCCATGCCCGATCACGCCCCGAACTCGAAAAAATCGAGGCTCTTCCCGATCTACAAATTCCTGATGCGTCAGATCGGACATCGCGCCGACGCCATCATTACCGACAGCCAGGCGTCGAAGCGCGACATTGTCCGCCATCTGCGCATTGCACCCGAAGCCGAAGGGAAAATCAAGGTCGTCTACTGCGGCGTATCGGACAGGTTTCAGCCCGTTCACACGGACAAAACCGATGGCGAAAAGACCGTGCTGTATGTCGGCCGTCAGGATCCGTACAAGAATCTGGCCGGCCTGATTCGCGTCTTTTCCGAGTTGAAAAAAAATCTGGACATGCCGGTCCGGCTCGTGATCGCAGGCTCGCCGGACCCGCGCTACCCGGAACCGTTTCGGCTTGCGAAGGAACTCGACGTCGAGCGCGACATCGTCTGCACCGGCTATTTGCCGCTCGACCGTCTGGTCGACACCTACGGGCAAGCCGATGTGCTGGCGCATCCTTCCAAATATGAAGGCTTCGGCCTGCAAGTGATCGAAGCCATGGCCTGCGGCCTGCCGGTCGTGTGCGGCAACGGCTCGTCCCTGCCGGAAGTCGCCGGCGACGCCGCCATCCAGGTCGATCCCGACAACATCGCCGCCTTCGCGCAAGCCATCGCCGATGTCCTGACCCAACCCGACCTGGCCACAACCCTATCCGTCAAGGGCATCGAACAGGCCGCCCGATTCAACTGGAAGAAAACCGCAACGGAAACCCTGCGCGTGTACCGGGAAACAGCGGAGGGGGGACGGAATTCGTTTTGAACAGTAAGAACCGCATGAACGAACCTATCGAATTTCCTGCTGAATGGGCCGACTTGAACGTCGTCCTGTGTCACGACTGGCTAACCGGCATGCGCGGCGGCGAACGCGTACTGGAAGTTCTCTGCCGGGCTTTCCCGTCCGCGCCGATCGTCACGCTGGTGTGCAATCCCGACGCCATCAGTCCGGTCATCCGTTCGCATCCTATTATAACGTCCTGGCTGCAACGCATTCCGGGGGCCGCCCGCCATTACCGGCGGATGCTGCCTCTGTTTCCCTCGGCGATCCGCAGTGTGCGTTTGCCCGAAGCCGATCTGCTGATCAGCACAAGCCATTGCGTAGCCAAAGGCGCGCGCACACGGCCCGGCACACGGCATGTATGCTATTGCTTCACGCCCATGCGCTATGCCTGGACGTTTTACGACGAATATTTCGGCGGCAGCCTATGGCGCCGGCTTGCGGGTCGTCTGCTGCTGCCTTCCTTG
>SLMC01000430.1 GCA_007133745.1 Kiritimatiellia bacterium | reverse complement strand
CCATGGTTGAAAAGAGTTTTTTTTTTTTTTTTTAAACAGACTCATCCGCCATGAAAGAGGAGTTTGCCGCCCTGCGGAGACATTCCAAGAAACACGCCACCCGAATTGAAACAAAGCTTAATCAATTGAAAAACGAACAGGAAGCGCCCCGCATGGAGTTGAAGAATAAAATTATTGAAGCCCAGAAAAAAATTGTTGAGACGCTTACGGAATGCGAAATCAACATTGGCCGGCTCTACGAGAAATATGCGGCAAGGTTTCCGGAAGCAAAAGACCTGTGGAGCACCTTGTCCAAGGTCGAGGAGACGCACGCCAACCTGCTAAAAACCATGCACCGCATATTTGATAAAGGCAATATTTTCTATAACCTCGGGAAGTTCGGCGATGCGGCCATCCAACCCACGATCGACCTGATCAACCGTTCGCTGAAAGAGGCTGACGCCCCCGGCTTCAAGGCGGCCGACGCCATGAAAACAGGCTTAAAGATAGAGTCGTCGCTCATCGATGCGCATTTTTACGACATCGTCGACTCGGATGCGCCGGAGTTCAAAATCATTGCCGCACGATTATCCTCCGAAACAAAACACCATGCGGAACTGATTCGCCATTATTTCGAAAAACACATTGAAGACTCCGGCCTGCAAGCCTGACGGAACCGCAAGGTAAAGGCAAAGCCCCATTTTTTCCAGTCCAAGGGGGAACAGGCCATTCCGCGTCATAACCGACAAACGCGCCGGCTTCTTCGTGCTCTTCTTTTCGTCAACCGAAAAGTATTTAATTGTTGCGCTTAACTGTCGCATTGTGACAGTATATCGCACATGCAAGCGGTTGCGGAAATCGCGCTCGATCAACAGGGACATACCATATATCGCGCCATTTGCTGTCCAGCAGGCAACAGAAACATACGGGACGATCTGAAAACCGTGCATCCTGAACAAACGCCCCCTACCCGATAACAGGTCTGTCCCTAACGTTCCTTGTCCCTAACGTTCCTAACTAAAATCCGTGTTCATCCGTGGTTCTCTTCGATGTGTTGGACGCCGTTCGGGCCGGTCCAATAGTGTGATGGTTGCAATTCGATGAGCGCATCAGTCTCGTTTTTTCTTGAAAGTCCGCAGTTCTTTGCGGTAGATAGTTCAAAGGGGATCAAATCAAGTCTTGAGACCACGGCTCAAGGGTTGAAATGGCGGGTCTGATGTATTCGCGAAATATCGGAAATATTCCTTGGTTTTCGCGCCTTGCCGGGCGGGCGCCTAGAGGCCCAATTCCGCCAATTAATTTCTGCGCGAACCCTAAGAGCCATTCGTGTGTGTTGAACTGATTACCGATCACTGATGACTGATGACTGATTACTATGGCTGCGGCTCTGCCGCAGGGGAGGTTGATTATGGCGGAGACACTATGGGCGAGGGGGGCGGCGCTGTTTGTTCTGGCGTGCGTGGCGGGGGCTGTGCGGCCGTTGCCGGTTTCGGCGGAGATGCAGGCTCTGGAGCGCTGCGTGCTGGTGGAAGCGGCGGGCAACGATGGCGACAGCGTGCGCGTCCGCGCGGCGGACGGGCGCGAGTTTACGCTGCGGCTTTATTATGTCGATTGTCCGGAAACGTCGGCGGATTCCGAGACGGATGCGCGGCGGGTTCGCGCGCAAACGGCTTATTTCGGGCTTCCGTCTCATGCCGACACCTTGGCGTTCGGGCGCAAGGCGACGGACTATGTCCGGGAAAAGTTGTCGAAGCCGTTCACGGTGCATACGGCTTTCGCGTCGGCGCCGGGTCGCAGTAAGGGCGGACGCGTGTACGGGTTCGTTCAAGCGCCGGATGGAACCGATTTGGGCGAGGCGCTGGTCGCGGCGGGGTTGGCGCGCGCGTTCGGGGTGCGGCGGGCCACGCCGGACGGGCGTCATCGCGACGAGGCGACCGAACATTTGCGCGATCTGGAACTGTCCGCCGCTCTGGGGCGCAAGGGGATCTGGGGGCGTAGCGATCCGACGCGGCTGGTCGTGTTGCGAGCGGCGGCGCGGGCGGAAGCCGCCGAATTGAGATCGGTCCGGGACGAGGCCGCCGGAACGGGCGAGGACGTCGGCGGTCGCGTGAATGTCAATACGGCATCGCGGGGGAGACTGGCTACATTGCCCGGAATCGGGGTCGGGTTGGCCGACCGGATCATCGCCGGCCGACCCTACACGAGGCTCGACGAATTGACACGTGTCAAGGGCATAGGGCCGGCGACACTCGAAAAGCTCCGGGACCATGCGACCGCTGGAATGCCGGAAGAAACTGATGGAACGGCCTATGAACTTGAGTGAATGCCAGGCGTTGGTGACAGGGGGCGCGGTTCGGATCGGGCGGGCGATCGCCGAGATGTTGGCGGATGCCGGGTGCGGACTGGCGATTCATTACCGCCGTTCGGCCGACGAGGCGACGGCGCTGGCCGAGCGTTTGGGTGGCAAGACCCGCGTGACTTTGGTGCGAGGCGACTTGTCCAGCGCCGCGGAATGCCGACGGATTATCGACGAAAGCTGGCGTTCGACCGGCGGGTTCAATATTCTAATCAACAATGCTTCGGTCTTTCACAAGGACGATTTGGCCTCGGCCACGGCCGAAAAGCTGGACGCGGAGCTGCGGGTGAATTTTCTTGCGCCCGTGCATCTGACGCGCGCCTTCGCCGAAAAGCTGTGTCCGGAACTTTTCGGCGCTGCGACGGATGCCGAGAGCGGTCAAGCCGCCCCGCGCGGCAAGGCGATCCATTTGCTGGATCGGCGCATTGCCGGCGTGGATGTCTCCTGCGTGCCCTACGAGCTGTCCAAGAAGATGCTGGCGGAATACACTCGGCAGTCGGCTTTGGAGCTGGGCCCGTACATCGCGGTCAACGGGGTGGCGCCCGGCGCGATTCTGCCGCCCCGCTCCGTCGGCGAGGGGACAGGCGATCCGGTGCGGGATTGGGCGGGGCCGACCCCGTTGCGCGGGCCGTGCGGACCGGATGCCGTGGCGGCCGCCGTTCGATTTTTGCTGGAGGCCGACGGCATGACCGGTCAGACGATTTTCGTGGACAACGGGCGGCATTTGATCCGGTAGCAGCCGCTTCGCAAACGCCTCTAAACAAACAAAGGAGGATTTCACATATCAACCCCGAAGGGGTTATGCAACAAAGCCCGGGGCAGCGCCCCAGGGATGGCGTTTCCCCTCTCGTTTTCCCGCGTCCCGCCCGCCGCGACGCGACGCGGGGGAGGGGACTTGGATGCGCAGTACCCGGGGCGCTGCCCCAGGCTTTGTTGCGTCAGGCTTTCAGCCTGGAAAACCCAACGATTTCGAACAAGCGTAGGCGGGGCATGCGCTGGTCACTGAACGCGCCTAATCTTTACGCAAATTGCACGGAACCTACGGGTCCATGCCGGGGCGGTTTTCCAGCATCATGGCGGCCAAGGTGGTTGCGTAGAGGCGGCCGCCGACCGCGCTCCATTGGTCGGCCGGATTCCATGAGCCTGCGAGGAGGGGATCCTGGCTTTGTTCGCGTGTCAGGCGACTCCGCAAACGGGTCAAGCTTTGCCTGTGCTCGGGTTCGGCGCTTGTTTTCAGGGCCGAGGCGATGAAATACGAGCGATAGTAATCCAAGTTGCCCTCTTCCGATTCGGTGGCCACGCGATGAAGCGCGCGCCGCACAAGCGCGCGACCGGCCGGGTCGTCGGGCGTCTTTCCGGCGGCTTTGAAAAGACAATAGGCGCCCATAGCGGTGAGGGCGGCATGATCGGCGGTATCGTCCGCTTGCCGATACCCGAACTGGCCCTGTTCGTTGGCCATGGTTGCGAGCCAGGCCAATCCTCGCTCGAGCGGTTCGCCGGCTTCCGTCCAGCCCAGGGCCAGTCCCAGGGCGAGCGCTTCCATTTGCCACACTGAAATGGAGGTGTTCGGCCGACTCATGGGATGCGTGTCGTAGCCCCATCCGCCGGTATGGCTCTGCTGTTCGCGGATGAAGGCCAGCGCTGTTTTCAGCGAGGCTTCCGCATCGGCGGGAGCCAGGCCCTGACGATAGGCTTCCAGCAATGCGACTGTGGCGATGCCGTGGTTGTACATGTGTCCGCTCGCGGCGGGGCCGTATCCGCCGTCCGCCCGCTGGCGGGTCAGCAGATAGGCGGCGCCGCCGGGTACGGCATTCGCGGCCGACGGATGCTGTCCGTCTTCATGGCGCAAGAACGTCAGCAGCGCCATGCCGGTCAAGGCCGTCTCGTATACCTGGCGGCCGCCCCATGATTGCGGAGCCCAGGCGCCGCTGTCTTCCTGAACCGAAGCCAGCCATTGCAATGCGTCCCGGATGACATTCGCGCGCGAGGGCGCGGCCGCGACCGGTCCGACAGCGTCCGGCTTCGTTCCGAAACGAAGCGTCAACAGAACGGCGCCAGCCAGCGCGGCCAGAACCAGCGCCGCCGCGCGCAGGGCAAAGGCGGGAAAACCAAGGCGGCGTCGGCCGGCATCGGACGTTTCCGGCGTCCAGCCCGAATCGGGAATGCGGCGCATGATGTCGGGCGGCAAATCCCGGCAGGACGCGGCGGGCATGCCGTCCCGAAGCTTTTGGATCACGTTTCGGAAGGACTCCGCCGTTTCGCGACAATCGGAGCACTGGCGCGCGTGCGTATCGAACGCCGCCTTTTCCGTTTCGTCCAAAGCGTCGCATGCGGCGTCGGCGGCTTTTGCCCGCCACGCGCATTCAGGTGCGTCCGTTCGATGTGCGGTTGTTTTCACAATTTACTCCAAAGCGGCTCGCAACCGCTTCAAGGCCTGAAACATGCGCGATTTCACGGTCCCGAGCGGTATGTTCAGGACAAGCGCGATTTCTTCGTATTTCAGACCCTGATATACATTCAACACTACAACCTCCCGCATGGCCGTGCTCAAGGCGCGCAGCGCCCGTTCGACATCCGGCCTTTTGTCGCAGCCGGCATGGACGGCCTCGTCCTCCATGCGTTGCGCGTCGGCCAGTTCCTTTTCGAAAGCGGCCCGCCGTTTTCGGCTTCGCAACGCATCGATTCGGACTTGACGGGCCATCAGGTACAGGAACGTGGTGAACTTGGCGGTCGGCTTGTAGCGTTTGCGGTATTTGAACAGCCGAACAAACGTATCCTGCGCCATGTCTTCCGCATCGTTATAAACGCCCATGCTCCTGAAAAAGTTCACGAGCGGACGCTGATGGCGTCGGATCAGGTGTTCGAATGCGGATTTGCGGCCCTGCTGCGCGAGTCGCATCAGCTCGGTATCGGACAAGGCGTCGGGATCGTGAAGCGTGGACATACGGATGTTAAAACAGCTTTTGGCACGGCAACACAAGCTAAAACCGATGGTGGAGAAAGAATGGCGAAATAAATGTGTCGCAAAAAATGTTGCGAAATCGAGTCGGGATGTGTAATTGTGAAATTTTACCACAATACCGTTTATCGAACGCATAAGCCTGAGGGCGTCGATTATTGGTGGTCGAACCGTGGCATTCGGCTGATTCAAACGATCCAGAGCGCCGATGTCGCCAACAACATCGTGCATAACGGGGTGATCTCGTGCGAAGACTTGGATGGGGCTTAACTAAGCGCCATTCGGGCCAGCCCTTGATCGTGCCAAGCGCAACCGTCAAAGGGGCCGACGAGGACGTCGGCGTTCCCAGGGCGCCGCGGGTTACGGCGTTGCTTCGGGGGCGGACACATCCTCGGGCGCGGGATTTTCGGGAACCGGGTCCGTATGGTTCGTATGAAAGGGCGGCCGCCCGATAGTAATGGGATAAACCGTTTCCTGCACCCGGATATCCTGTCGGACGCGGGCGGCGCGCCAGGCGAGCCCGAGCACGGCCAGAACGACCAGCAGCGCGACGAGGATGGATACGGCCGCATGGCGGGCGCAGAGCCAATCCAGCGCCGGATGATCCATAGTCCAGGCAATACGGCGACGATGTTCGTCCGAGAGGCGGCTGGGCCAATGGGGCTCTGCGCGGGATTCCTGCCGCAGCAATTTCAGGGTAGCCCGGACTTCGGCCGCTTCGGCCTGACAGGCCTTGCATTTGCGCAAATGCCGACTCACGAGTTCCGAAGGCGCTTTGCCCAGTTCACGGGTCATGTAGGCCAGCAGCGACTTTTGGATATCCTCGCATTTTTTCATGGTGACGTTATGTTTCGCTTTGTTTTTCATGATATTCGATGTCTTTTGCTTGTTTTTCGGCATCCGACAGCCGAGCCGCCATTTTCTTGATGGCATGGTGGAGAATGTACCCCACATTGCCGGAGCTCAACCCGGTTATGTCGCTGATTTCCCGATAGGATTTCTCTTCGTAAATTTTCAGAAGCACCACCTGCCGCTCGCGCATGTCGAGGGCCTCCAGCGCCGCTTGGACCTTTTCCCGGGCGTGATTTTCCCGGAACAGAGGGTTGTGTTCGCGATGTTCGAGCGTTTGGCGTTCGACGCCCTGCTTGAAATGCAGCAATTGTCTGCGTTGCCGTTTTCTGATGCAGTCAACCGCTTCGTTATGGGCCACGCGGTAAAGCCAGTTGCCAATGTTGACGCCGGGCTTGACGACATCGCGCCAGCGTCGAAACAGTTTCACTAAAGCGTTTTGAACCACATCCTGGGCCAAATCGGCGTCGTGCAGGATGCGGGCGACATACCGAAGCAGGGCCGCCTCGTGTTCGGCCACGAGGGCTTCGAACACCGAGCGTTTTTCCGCCAAGCGCACTTGTTTTTCTTTGCGCACGGAATGTTTCCTCCCCACAGGGTCTTCCGCCCGGGCCGTCAGCCTATACAACCTGCATGGGCGGCAAGAGAACAATAGATTGTTTACTTTGCTAACATCGAACATTCAACTTTCGGAAACGCCACACTTAAAGACGTATGGGCCGCTATAAATATTAGACCCATAACGGAAACAGTTGAAGATATCGATAATTTTCTTTCATTCCTTTTTTTTGTGAAACGGTTCTTGACGCTGCAAAAGCATCTCTGCTAGGTTGTGCGGCAATCCGAGTCGAAAAAAGTTTTTTCCGGAAAAAGCGACGGTGTTCGATTCGGCAGGATGGACATGCGTACAATAAAGGTGGATGACGTCATGAACAGCGAGCTTTCGGCGATTTTGAACTATATGGAAAAGGACAGGGGGGTTGAGCGCGAAACCCTTATCCAGGCGGTTGAAGAGGCGCTTCAGTCGGTGTCGCAGCGTATCGGCGTTTCAGATCAGGATATCCGAATCGGCATAGACAGAAAGACTTGCGACATAAAAGCTTTTGCGCAAAAGGAAGTTGCGCTGGAAGCAACGGCTAAGGACGCCGATAAAATTTCCCTGCAGGCGGCTCGGAAAATCAAGCCCGACGCCGAACCGGGCGAAACCGTGGAAGTGGAAGTGACCCCGAAAAATTTCGGACGCATCGCGGCTCAGGCCGCCAAACAGGCCATTGTTCAGAAAATCCGGCAGGCGGAACGGTCCCAGGTTTACGAGGAGTACAAAGATCGCATCGGCGACATAGTCAGCGGAGCCGTGAAACAGTTCAACCGCAGCGACATTCTTGTGGATATCGGACGCGCCGAGGCGCTGATGCCGGCCGGCGAGAGAGTGCCTACCGAGGAATACCAGGTGGGCGACCGTGTTCGGGCCTACGTGCTGAAAGTGGAGAACAATCCGACCGGCCCGGCCTTGATTGTTTCGCGGAACAATCCGGATTTCGTGAGGAAACTTTTTCAGATGGAGGTTTCTGAAATTGCGGACGGGGTCGTTGAAATCATGGGGATCGCCCGGGAATCGGGCTATCGCACCAAGATTGCGGTTAAATCCAACAATGAAAAAGTGGATCCCGTGGGCGCTTGCGTGGGCATGCGCGGCATGCGAGTGAAGAACATTGTTCGGGAGCTGTCCGGAGAGAAGATAGACATTGTCCGCTGGAGCGACGACGTCACAACCTATGCCTCCAACGCCTTGTCGCCCGCGAAGCTGGCGAAAATTTGGATGGACGAAAAAGCGCCTAAACTGTTGCATGTCGAATGCGACGCCGATCAGTTGTCGTTGGCCATCGGCAAACGGGGCCAGAACGTGAGGCTTTCCACCCGGTTGCTGGGCTGGAAAATCGACATACAGAAAACGGAAGAAGACACGACATTCGAGGAAAAAGTGACGCGGGCGGTGGACAGTCTGTCCACTGTGGACGGCATAGACCGCCGTCAGGCCGACATGCTGGTTCGTGCCGGATTCCTGTCGCTGGAAGGCATTTTGGCCGCCGAAGTGAACGATCTGGTGGACGCCACCGGATTGACGGCGGACGAATGCCTGGCAATCTACGAGACGGCGGCCTCGCAGCAGCCGCAGATGGAAGAGGAATAGTCGAGGAGATATGAGAGTTTACGAATTGGCCAAGGAATTGGGGTTGACCAGCAAAGCCTTGCTGGCGGAACTGGCTTCGCTCGACGTGGCGGCCAAAAACCACATGGGCGCGTTGAGCGAGGCGGACATCGCCAAGGTGCGCGATAAACATCGGGCGCCTGTGCCGGAACCGTCTCCGAAAGCCGAGCCCGCCCCGAAATCCGTACAGGAACCTGCCGCGCCGCCGCCTGCCGCGCCGCCGCCGCAGGGCAAGCCGTCCGTAAGGGACGCTCGTTCGAGCCGGTCCGCGTCGCGGGTCAGGCCTGGCGCTTCAGCCCCGCAAAAACATGCGGGCAAGCCGATTTCAACTCCCGGGTCCGCGTCCGGGAAAAAGCTTCCGGGAAAAGCCGTGATCAGCGTGCGCGGCCCGGTTGGCGTCAAGGATCTGGCCGCCATGATGGGGATCAGGCCCAACGAGCTGATCGCCGATCTTATGGCCATGAATATTTTCGCGGCTATTCACCAGATTGTGGACGTTCGCGTAGCGCGAGAAGTCGCTGAAAAACGCGGTTTCGAATTTCGGCATGAAAAGAAGCTGGACGAGCATCGGCAAGCCCAAAAGCGGCAGCAGGACGACACGGTCGAACAGGAGGATCGGGCGGAAGATCTCGTCCCTCGCAGTCCCGTCGTGACGTTTCTCGGACATGTGGATCACGGAAAGACATCTTTGCTCGACCGCATCCGCAAAACGAAGGTGGCTGCGGGCGAATCCGGGGGCATTACCCAGCATATCGGCGCTTACACGGTGGAAACGCAGGGCGCGCGCATCACGTTTCTGGATACGCCGGGTCATGCGGCCTTTACGGCCATGCGCGCACGCGGCGCGCAATTGACGGATATAGCGGTTCTGATTGTGGCCGCCGACGACGGGATCATGCCGCAAACGAAAGAGGCCATCGATCATGCCCGCGCCGCTCAAACCGCCATCATTGTCGCGATCAACAAAATCGATTTGCCTGGCGCCAACGTGGCCAACGTCATGAAACAACTGCAGGCGCATGATCTGGCTCCGGAGGAATGGGGCGGGGAAACCATCTGCTGCCCCGTTAGCGCCGAGACAGGCGAAGGCATCGACCATCTGCTCGAAATGATCGTTTTGCAAGCGGAAATTCTCGAATTGAAAGCCAACCCCCGGCGCCGGGCCGCCGGCTACGTGATTGAAGCGCGGCTCGAGCCCGGCATGGGGCCGACCGCCAACCTTCTGGTCAAGTCCGGAACGCTCAAGGTGGGCGATATCGTTCTTTGCGGCGCTTTGCACGGCAAAGTCAAGGCGCTGATCAGCGATCAAGGGATCAAGCTTAAGTCCGCGCCGCCTTCTACGCCGGTCAAATGCCTCGGACTTTCCGGCGTGCCGGAGGCGGGCACCGAGTTCAGCGTGTGTTCGGACGAACGCGTCGCCCGCACGGCCGCCCAGACCACGAAAGAAGCGTATCGAACGCGGGATCTCGACGGGGTCCAAAAGGCGACGCTCGATACGTTGCTGACGCAAATGGAGAAAAGCGACGTCAAGCAATTGAACCTGATTGTCAAAGCCGACACGCAGGGCTCCATCGAGGCCGTGATCCAGTCGCTGAACGAAATCAAGAGCGACAAGGCCATCTTGAATATCCTTCATACCGGTACGGGCAACATAACCGGGAACGACATCATGCTGGCGTCCGCTTCGCGCGCCGTGGTCGCGGGCTTCTACGTGTCCAAGGAGCCCGGTATCGATGCCATGGCCAAGCACGAGGGCGTCGAGATCAGGCTCTATCGCGTCATCTACGAGTTGATCGACGATGTTCGCGACGCGATGGTCGGGCTGTTGGCGCCGAAAATCGAAGAGCATGTTTTGGGCCGCGCGGAAATCCGGCAGGTGTTCACGATGGGCAAGCGCAACAAGGTGGCCGGCTGCATGGTGATCAAGGGCCGGGTCAACGCCAAAGCCCGCGTGCGCGTTCTGCGCAACAACGAAACGTTGCACGAAGGCAGAATCGCCTCGCTCAAACGTTTTCAGGACGATGCGGCCGAAGTCCGGGAATCCATGGAATGCGGCATACGGCTCGACAAGTTCCTGGATTTTTCGGAAGGGGATTTGCTCGAATTCTACGAATTGGAAGAAGTCAAGCAAACCCTGTAACAAACGATCGTCGCGCCCGCTCCCAATGGTCCGTTCCACTCCCATGACGACATGGTTTTTGCAACATTGTCGTCCCATGGAACAATGGAATGGCGCTGAATTGGATAAGAACTTTACGAGGAAAGACCGATGGCGGAACATCGCATGGCGCGAGTCAACGAGTTGCTGAAGCGCGAAATCGGGAACAGTCTGTTTCGCTTCGCCGGCGAGGACCGGCTCGACATCGCGTCCGTGACGATCACGCGCGTGGAGACCAGCCCGAATCTGAGAGAGGCGCGCGTGTATGTCTCGATCCGCGCGGAAGAGAACGACCCGGAAGCCACCTTGCGAACATTGAAGAAGCATCGGGGCGATTTTCAAAAGGCCATCGCAAGCAACATGACGTTGAAGTACACGCCGCGTCTTTTTTTCGAACAGGACGCGTCCATGCTCAAGGGCCATCGGGTTCTGAGTCTGCTGGCGGAGCTGGAAGACGAGGAAAAGGAACGCGATCCGGAAACGGATCCCGAGCAAGCCTCTTGAACGGAACCCTGCCATGACGGGAAAAACAACATCCATTCACGCCCGCCCGGAACCGCCAGCGCGCTTAGGCGATCTGGACGGCGTCATCGTGGTTGACAAACCGTCGGGACCCACATCGCACGATATTGTGGACGCCATCCGCCGCCATTTTCGCCTTAAGAAAGTCGGGCATGGCGGGACGTTGGACCCGCAGGCGACAGGCGTTCTGGTCGTTCTGCTGGGCCGCGGCACGAAACTGTCGTCCGTCTTCATGACCTCGGACAAGACATACGAAGGCGTCATGCGGCTCGGCGCGGAAACCGATTCGCAGGATGCCGACGGCGTCGTGATCCGGGAAGCGGATTGCAGCGGCGTTTCCCGCGCCCAAGTCGAGGCCGCCCTGGCCGACGCGACGGGCGACATTTGG
>SLMC01000293.1 GCA_007133745.1 Kiritimatiellia bacterium | reverse complement strand
TGAAATCCGTACGGGCGCGGAACAGGCTCCAGTCAATGGCGGGAAGCGGCGTTCTGTGTTGCACGGCTCGGTCCAACGTTTCCTCGACCGAGGGCGGACGGCCTCTATCCTCTGCAATGGAATACATTGTTTTTGGCTGCGAATCCCTGAACACACGATGCCGGGCGTACGCCATGATTTCCAAGAAATCCTCCAGCACGCTGACTTCAGCGTCCGGGTCGCCGGTCGGCGGACGGAGCGCGGGCGGGCGACCAAACAGATAAACCAGCGTCGGGTTGTTAATCCGGTCCAGCGGGTGGTTCCAATAGTTCCAGAGCAAATCGGTTCGAAACGAACGACGTCGAAGGCGAGGCTGAGCAATGGATGGCCACTTCCCTTTTATGGAGTAACAGGGCATGGATACGTTTTCGAAGCGGCTGTTCAGCGTTGGGATATCATGACGAAAGACGAACCTACCAAAGCCATCGTGCCAGCGATGCGGGGTGAACGAGTCCAAAGACCTGTCGTAAAGGGTGGCGACCATTTCGGCCGCCGCCGTCTGCGCGTCCGGCCCGGAAATGACGGCGGTCCATACGTCCTTGGCGCCGGGTTCGAGCCGGGACGTGAACCGTTCCCAGGCAATGGTCAGGTTCTTGCTGGTCCAAGGCACGTCCACGCGTTTCGTTTCGAGATAGGCCCGGTTCTCGGAGACGTGCGTGACATGCACGTGAAACCCGCCGCGCATGGCTTCGGTGACTTTCTGGCGCACAGGGATTTGGGTGCGGCCCGGTTCGCTCCAGTAACGTTGCAGAATGTCGCCGCGATGCTCGATTTCGATCAGGGCGCGGGCGCTCTCGTAGCCGCTGCCCCAGTAGGCGATGAAGGTGTCGCCGGGTTCGACCGTCCAGCGCGGGGCATCGAACAGATGCGGAATGTTCAGCGCCAGCCGGTCGGCGGCCGGATCGAGCACACGCAAGGTTCGCTCGGCGCGGACAGGCTGACCGAACCGGTCGCTTGTTTCCAGCAGCGCCCGGTACAGACCCGTTTCGAGCGTGAAAGGCAGAATAACCCGTCCTTCGTTGTCGGTTTGGACCGCGCGTTCGACAACAGCCTCGCCCAGCGGCCAGTTGTCGGGGTCGGACAGATCCAAGGGAGGTGGAAAGGAGAATGTTCTGCCATAAAAAAAATCTTGGGATGTTTCAGGGAAGACCTTGTCGAAGTTGGCGAGAGGGGCGCGATGCGGGTGTTCCGGCGATGCGAGGCGATGGATGGCCAGGCGTCCTTCCGCAGCCTGCCCCTTGCCGGCAAGCGAAACGGTACGGATGGTCAGATCGAACGGACGGTTGGTTTCCAGCCAGTTGTCGGCCGACAAATTCACGCGCAGCGCCTTGGCGCCCACCCGTACCGTTCTGTCGGCCGAACGCGTTTCGCCAGCGGCATCGGTGACATCCGCCGTGACGGAATAGTGAAAGACGGGCTCGCCTGTCCATACCGTTTTGGGGTCGGGCCAAGCCGTAAAAGCGATGGAAAAGGCGCCTTTCGAATCCGTGCGCGTCGTGCCGCTCGCGATTTCCCGGGGTTTTTCCTGACCTTCCGCCTGCCGCCAATGGCGATGCCACCATGAACGCGGGTAGTTGACTTGGCGCACCACTCGCCAGCGCACTTCGGCGCTGTCGGTCGGGGCGTCGGCATAGGCTGTGGCCGTACCGGTCAAACGCACCGGTTCGTACAGTTTCGGGGCGGTTTCGGGCGGCGCCAGCGCAACTTGGAACGTAGGCCGCTTATATTCCTCGACCCGGATCAACTCGGCGCCGCGCATCTCCTCGCTGGTCAGGCGCATGGAACCCGTGGCGATGGCGAACGGAATCGTGAAGCTGCCGCTGAAGGAGCCGTAATCGTTCGAGCGACAGACAAGCCGGGACACTTCGTTTCCGCGCGCATCCCGGAGAATGACCGTCGTGTCTATGTCGCCCAGCGTCGCGTACCGGTCGTTTGCCGGATCCGACTCGAAGAGTATACCTTTGAAACGCAGCGTCTGGCCGGGCCGGTAGATGGCTCGGTCGGTAAAGAATCGGATGCGGCGCCAGGGTCCGCGATAGGAAGGACGGACCGTTCGCGAATAAAAGGCGTTCGCGCTTGCGACGCGGTCTTCGCCATGGGTTGCCAAAAGCAGATGATTGCGTTCGGGCAGGAGCGGAAGCCGGAAGCGCCCGTCAGCATCGGTTTTCGCCGGATCGAGATGTTCGAGACGATCCGGTTTGTCGACGCTGCCGCCAAAACCTCCAAAACTGTAGTCGGGCGGTTCCGAAGCCAGCGCCCAGGGTTGCACAAGGGCGCCGGCGACCGGCTCGCCCGTTGCGGCATCGAGAACGAGACCTTCCTGCGCGGCTTCATGGCGACGTTCGCGCAGAACCAGCGCGAGATCGGATACCCAGACGGGCGAGAGGGAAACGGGACTGTTCTCGTTTCGGAACGAAGGCTCGTGCGCGGCAATCAGCCAGTAGAAACCGGCAGGGATGTTGTCGGGCGCCGGCAGGGTGACCGTTCGTTTGGAATAATCGTCGGTCGGCGGCAAAGCCACCGACCATTCGCGTGTCGGTTTTTCGGCCAGAATTTCGGCGCCTATATCGGACATCTTATCCCACACTCTCCAGATTTCCGGATGGCGGTACGGATGTTGCCGAAGCAGGGCGTTCCAATCCCAAGCGACCAGCCGAAAGTGCGCATTCGTCACGTTGCGGTAGCCGATGTGAAGGTCCGCGCCGGTACGGCTCCATACGCGGTCGGCCGCGATCATGGCCGAGGGCGCTTCGATGAGCAGAACCGTTTGGCGGCACAGTTTTCCGCCTGCGCTCCGCGGAAACAGCCGATGGCCTTCCGCCGCCACCTGCCGCGACTCGGCCAGTCGGCCGGCGCTTCGCAGCAATGAAGCCAGATCGTATCG
>SLMC01000288.1 GCA_007133745.1 Kiritimatiellia bacterium | reverse complement strand
TCCGCCTCCTCAGATACATGATGCAATTCGCACAGATACTGAATGGCTAGGCAATAGGCCTGATCCTGCCGGGCGTAGCCTTGCCCACGAATTTGATCCCCGCCGTGAAGGTGAGGTCCATACCTTTTCCAGAGTTGTTTGATATGCGTGTTGAACAGGCCCATGGCTTCGTCCAGCCATTGCTTGTCCGCGGTTAGCGTATAAAGGGTCGTATAGGCGGAAATCGTGTTGACATTGCGTCCAATATTCAACTGCGGACTGCCGTACGCCTCGGATTTCGAGAGAACACTCCATGCGTCGACGAGACCCGCGCCATTGCGCAGGCACGCTTCCTTGGCCTTGGGATCACCGGTTAGCATGTAATGAAGGGCTAGGCCGCCGAGTCGATTTCCAACACCAATGCCTCGATCGAGACGATTGGCGTGAAGCTCCGGCAACACGCCGTTTTTCTGGAGCCCGCGGTATTGGGGCAGGTCGCGATCGGACCAAAGCTGATCCACGTCAGTTGTATGCCGGGCCATTTGCATTCCCAGTTTGAGGGCGTGGACATCGCCAAAACGCATGGCGTTTTCGAACATGAGCTGGGACCAGCCGACCACGCCGATCTGGCCGCGACCCGGCACACTGATATCGCCAAAATCCATCCACCCGTACCAATGGCCGTTGGCGCCCCAGTATCCAATTTGAGCGTTCCACGAAACCTTGCGGGCGGCGAAGACACTGGTGGGACTGTCGGGATCGGACGCGCTGCGCTGCATGCGCTCCCAGGAGGCAAGCTTGAAGTTGGCCTCGCGATTCTTCTCGACACGAATCCCCGCCGGCGCGAACAGCCCCGGCCCCGCCTGCGTGGCGGCAAAATGTTCGGAAGAGGCCAGCGCGAACAACGGGGTGTTCAGCTCGGCGCCCGTCTGCTCGGGCGTAGCCTCCGAAAAATCAAGAACCATCTCGTGGCCCTTATGCAAACCGCCAGGCAGCCAATAGGCGTCGTTGCCGTTTCCAATGCTCACCCAGTCCGAACAATTCATGCCGGCCCGTTCCCACCGTCCGCGTTTTTTTCTCGGCCATTGACCTTCCTCGGGCCACAGCCAAAAACGCAGCTTGCCGTCCTCTACTTCGATGGCCTTGTCGTAGTTTTGCCAGAATTCGCGAATCCCGGCCGTCACCCCGCCTTTCTCGCCCGTCATCCGAACGATACCGGCGGTGCGGTCGCCTTTCTTGAGTTCGTTTTCGCCGCTGACCACGGTATAGACGAAATCGTCTACGGTAAAAAGCGGACCTTGGGCCTTGCGATCCTTGGCCATCAGGCAGCGTTGCAACAGCCGGAAGGACTGTTGCGCCTCGACATCTTCGATCCGGGCCGTCATGGCGCCCCCTAAATCGAGCCCCAGTTCCAAGGCCATGCTTTTGAAGGGGAACCATTCGTGTTTCTGTTTTCTGCCATGGCCCATGGCGCCGTGGTTTTCCAGCCAGTACCGGATGCCGATGCGCGGCTGGCCCGCCCATGCCGTGATCCGGGCCGTATAGCGGATCAGGTCGTTATGAACGCCGGGAAACGTCCCGCGGACACGAATCACCGTTCGCATTGGGCCTGCGGTTTCAATGATCGCCTCCTGAGGCGCACCTGCCACGATTTCCTTGCCATCCTTCAAAACCAGCGCCGCACCACGGCCGCTGCCGGTCAGGAGCGCTTGCCCCTTCAGTGTCGCCGCCGAGACGAGGCCGCCGTCCTTTTTGGAAACATCGAAAGAAAATGCGCCTGTCGAAACACGAATGCGTTCATTGTTTTCGTCGACCGCCACTGGCTCGGAAGGCGCGGGATTGCCGCCCGCCGCCGCAACCGTCAGCTCGGCAGACTTCCCCGCTTCGACAGGAACCTGCGTGTCCAACAGCGCCCAGCGCACCGATCCGTCATCCCATGGCAGATGCGCCTGAAACTGGGCTGGTATTGTCTTGCCGCCCAGAGCGACAGACAAAGCGGAGACATCCTTCAATTCGCCGCGCGCAAACGGAATGCCTGTGGTTACCAGGGCCGGACTGCGCCCCGATTCGCCCGGTTCGCGAACGGTCAATTTAACGTCCATGCTCAAGCTCTGCGAGCCCTGCATCGCCAGCGCCGCAGCCAAACACCATGCCGTCATTCTTTCTTTTCGTGTCATAGGGTCTCCTTTTCCTAATGAATCCTTGCAAAAGGCATATTAAACACATAGCGTGAAACGCCGTCCCCGTCAAGGCGTTTGAGGTGTTTCATCGGCGCAGCCTATTTCAAAGCCGCGGTTTGTTCGCTCCGATAGCCGAGCTTGACACGCACGACACGGCGGTTGCCGCCATCGGCGACATATACGAAGCGGTCCGACACACCCAGGCCCGTGAACCAGTTGAACGCGAGTTCAGGCTTTTCAAAGGGACTGGTCAAACTTTCCGGATCTTCCGAACGACGCGGCCTCAAACAACCGAATTCGACATCCCGCACATAGGATTGAGCCCCGCAATGGTCCTGATTGCCGTATTCGCCGAACGCCAGCAGTTCGTTGCCGTTCGTATCGAGCACAACGACGCGGAATCGGCCCTGATCGGTATAAAAGACCCGACCGAAACCGTCCACCTCGAATTCGGTGGCGGTGCAATGGCAACGCCGGTTGTGACTGGGATGCATATCGAGCACGTAGGATGCGCCATAGCGATGCCACAACGCGCCCTCCAAACGCCCCGTATTGTCGTGCATGCAGCCATAGTCAGAGGTGCCCACCTCGACGCTCTGCAGGCCGGACGGCAACTCCGCTTCTCCATCAAAGGCATACACGTCCCGTTTTTCGTCTCTGATCGGGAACCAAATGGCACCGCCTTGGGGACCGAACTTGACGACACTCCCGTACATCCACCGATATTGTTGCAGCGTATTTTGAGAACCGCCCCCGCTACGCCGCTCGATCTCCGCGTGAGGCAGCTTGCCTGCGAAATAGTCGGGCATGTCCTTGCCAACCGGGCGGAACGCATCAATCATATAGAGGTTGCCGCGCGCATCGACACGGGGTCCGTACGCGCCGTCGCTAACAACCCAGATGCGGGTCCCGACGAAATGTCCGTCCTTGTCGTATTGGTCGACGCGTTTGCGGCCATGATAAACCGGACCTCGCTGCTTGACATAGACATTCCCGTGCCGGTCGATGTCGAAGCCCCGTTCCCAGGCCGTAGTCCCCGACGGACGACTGGGCAGACGTCCCTTGTATTCGGGATGGTCGGCCGTTGCGGGATAGGGCAGGAATTTTCCGTCCCGATCCCAGCGCCGGATCGCAACGCGCCAGTGGTCCATGCCGTAAATCTGGCCTTCGGGTCCCAGCCGATAGGTCTGACCCGACGACCCGGTCAGGCGCATGTCGCGCGTGTCGCCGGTTTCTTCGTGCAGAATGCGCAGGGTCCTGCCGCCCACTTTGCAGGTCACGGTTTTGCGATCATGTCCAACCGCGATATTCCAGTAGACGCGCGCGGGCTGGTATCCGGCTCTTGTCAAGGGGCCAAACCCCGCCTCGGTTTCCACGGCCCGCATCAGCACGTCCTCGCCGCGATCGCGGCCTACCCAGAGCACGGCCGGCTCGGCAACCGGATCCAGCGCGAACGACCAGTTCATCCGCGCGCGTTCCCGTTCGGGCAATGCCGGCAAATCCAGTCGAGCCGATTCCGAAAAGGATGTGCCGTCGGGACCGGCGACATATTTGACAATACGGCCCGGCGTATGCACGTAAACCGCTCCGGTTATGCGGTGAGCGCCAACCCATCCGGGCGACGGCGCTTCGAAGGCGCCCCTAAACGCGCCGGTCTCGGCATCAAGAACAACCACGCGGTTGTTGCCGCGGTCGGCTACGAACACGCGGCCTTTCCCGTCGAACGCCAGGCCGCGCGGATCGTCGAGCCGCTCCTTTCCTGAGCCGGCCTCCGCCGCATTTCCGAAAACCGACTCGGCCTTGTCGCGTTCCGGCAAAGCGATTCGGTAGACCACAGGTCGATTCGGACGATCCGAAGATTTTTTGCCACCCGTCCCCCGTTCAAGGCCTATCGCCCAAACCGATCCGCCATCGGGCGCAACCGCCAAGAAGAGGTCGCCGGCGGAGGTATCCGAAGGCAGCAGGCCGCCAGCATAAACATCGTAGGCCGTGCCGCCGTCCGGCGCAAGCGATGCCAGCCATTTATCGGCGGGCGGGCGATAGCTGGCCATGCGCACGGCCAAATGCAAATTTCCGTCGGGCCCCACGGCCATATGCTGCGCCAGATCCTCGTTGGGGTAAAAGCTCATGGCCAAAACCCGGTAAATAACGGGGTTCGGAAAGCCGGATTCCGTGACGTAAGGCGTCAGCGCCTTAACCCGGTCAGGCGGCAAGCCGCCCGGAAACGGCTTGATCGTTCGCTCGTATTCGCCAGTTCGCCGAAAGACGTGCACGGCCGTGCCCCGCCACCAGATGCGATTCCAGCGGGCGCTCAAGACGTAAACACGCCCGTCCGGGCCCGCGCCCAGTCCGATGACGTTGGTCAAGGTATCCGGCCGATTCTCGGACCCGAAAGCCATGCCATCGTAGCGTGCCGTCAAACCGGCCGACACCCGAATGCGAAAGGGGCCAGGTCCGGCATCGTGCCCGGCATCGTCCTTGCCGTCCCACTCAAGCGATTGCGTCAAGGTCCCGGCCCGCAAGGGCGCCGGCGCGTTCGTGCCCAGCACGCCGGCGGCCAGTCGGCGGACGATCGTTCCGGCCTTGTCCTCCACTTGGACGGCCACGTCCGTTTCGTCTCGCAACGCGAATTCGACGCGCCAGCGTCCATTCGCCCGGGTTACGAGCGGTTCTTGCGCGAATTCCGTCGCGCAAACGTTTGTCGCCGCCAGCATCGCCCACACGCCTGCCAGCATGAGCGGCTTTCGTGTCATAGCGTTACTCCGTTTTGGGATTCGCGTCGCGGCTCAGCCAGTGCAGCGCGAACATGCCGTTGCGCATGCTGGACCCGAAATCCTTCCAGCGGTTGCTGTAGCCCGGACTCGTCCGCCGCACGCTGGCGGCCGCGAAATCGCGATATTTCTTCTCGCCCGTTACGCCGTAAAGAAACCCAAAAACATGCGCCCGATTCGGATCGCTGTGGCTGCGACCCTCCATCACCTCGTCGGCATATTGCCGCAAGCGTTGCAGAGCGCGTTCATCCCCCGTCGTTTCATAGTAGCGGCGCACACCCTCCATCCAAAAACCCAGTTGAAAGGTGAACCGCGGCTTCTGATCGTGGTTCCGGTCGTAAACGGCCCGGTACCGGTCCAGCCACGCCTGATCGTAATTGTGAAACACGCACAACTGGGCCAGGGTCATCATCAGGTTCCCGGGCCCCCGCGGCTGGCTGCGGTCCCGGTCGGCGTTGCGGTAGCGCATGATGTAGTCGCCGACTTCGCCAATGGCGTCGAGCATGCGGTAATCGGCCAGAAGGTACCATGAATGAAAGAAGGACTCGGCCTTGTGATGATTGAACGTATTGGACACATAAACCACGTTTTGCGCAGGATCGCCCGAACGGTGATTGCGCACATGCTCCGGCGGCGGACAATAGCGATTGGCCCCGACCCATTGCGGATTCGGGTCGTAGTGCACGGTATGCACATCGGCCACATGCCGCGCATGCGTCTCGAACATGCGAAAATAGCCCGCATGTCCCGTGCGCGCCCATTGCATGGCCATCATGTGCGGGAATCCGTAATAGTTGCCGTTCCACATGATGTTGGCCGGACGGGTGTCGCCCGCGCGCAAGGCGTAGTGAAAGCCGTCGCCCCAGGCCATCAGCCCGTAGCAGTGCATCGTGGTGCGGTTGCGCGTGTAGCCGTCGAGCGCCTGACGGCACAGATCGTAAGCCTTCTCGAAATCGCCGTCGTATTTCCGGACCGACTCGGCATATTCGGGTTCGTACAGGTCGATATCCGACTCGGTCAGCGGCCCGAACGCCTTCGTGTCACGGCAATACCAGCGCGGCGGGGCGAACGCGCGCAGCGGCTGTTCGATGGCGGCGAACGCGGCGGCGGCCTGCGCCTCGCCGACGGCACCCGGCCCGACGAAGGCGAGCGCGAGATCGTGCGTGCGAGCCACGCCGCAATAGAACCGCACCGGCGCCTCGTGGCGTTCCGGAACCAGGCCGAACGTCAGCCGTCCGTCGCCGCGCGCCTCGACCGACTTGGGATGCATTTGCCAGAACCAGCGGATGCCGGCGGCCAGTCCGCTCTGGCCGGCCGCGTTTCGCCAGAACAGGCGTCCGGGCAGGCCAATCTCGGGCTCGAATTCGTGCGCCGTCTCGACGCCGGACGCGTCCCGCGTCTTGCGCGCGTCGAAGGCGTGCACGAAGGCTTCGGATTCAGGGCCGGCCAAACGAACAGGCGGACCGTCGTCAAACTGCGCCGCGCCTCCACCCAATGCCGTGGGCAATTCAATATGCACGGCCTGCGCATCCACAAAATCCTGGCGCTCGCCCTGCCGGTTCAAAACCGTGTGGGTTACGCGCACGGACGGCGAACCGGCAAACGCGTAAAGACGCACAATGAAATCGAGCTTCTTATCGCCCGCCTCGTTCCTGTGCGCGCCTTCGGCCCGGATCACCGCCAGCATGGGCCCGGCCTGTTCCACGGACACTTTCGTGTCGGCATCACGGTGCGCCCAGTAGTCCTGATCGCCGGCCCGGACGCGCAAGCCGAGCTTGTGCGGGGCCAAGACCTGACGGGAATCGCCGAATGCGGCCTGGCCGGTCGGATCGAACCAGGCGGCATCGATCAGATTGAACCCTGTCTTGCGAACGATCAGCTTGATCGAACCGGTTGTTACCGTGATCGTGTCGGGCTCGTCCCGTACGGTCAACGGCGCGAGCGGCGGTGCGGGCGCGGTCCCGCGCATCAGCGAGACGACGGTATTGCCGGCGGGCGGCACATTCGCCGGAAAATGCAGATGAACCCATTTGAGGCTGCCGTCGGGCCACCGGACCACCGGTCGTATTTCTGACGGGACGGGCCGACCCTTCGCGTCGCGCAAATACAGAACATTGGCGGATGCGACCGCGCCTTGCGGCAAAGGCACGCCGCCGACCACGGTTTCGCCGATCCGCTGAACTCCTAGCCGCTCGGACAAGGTCAACTGCACCAGCGCTTCGCCGAAACCCTTTCCCGTCAGCGTTGCATCCTGAGCCGGAGCGGCGAGCGGAACGCTCGCCAACAGGCAAACCAGGCCTGACATTGCACGAAACGATCGCTTATGCGTCATGATATCTCCTGTCAGTTTGATGATCAACGCCAACTCCCAACCAGCGCCATTTATACAGTCTGTTGCACAACATAGTCGCATTGTTCATGCAATGACAAGTCCAATTCTACTGATCGGAGTCATTATCGGAAAAGAACACGTTAACGCCGCAGTTATGACGTCTGCCGGCTCATGCGCTAACGCACACGATTTCGGCAAAGTCCGAGCATGCGAAAATCCACTCGAACATTATTTTAAACTGTTATTCTTTGTTTTTCCTTGAACATCGCATGCTTGACACGATGCCCGCCATGCGCTTTACTGATCGCTTTCAAAACAACCCCGCCCTTAGCGAAACAGGAGACATTCATGGCCAAGGAACCCTTTGCGCATCGCGGCGTCATGCTCGACCTGGCGCGTCTGACCGAAAGGCACGATTATTATCTCAACCTGCTTCCGCACCTGGCTCAATGGGGCTACAACATGCTGCATCTCCATTTTACGGACGACCAGGGCTGCGCCTTGCGGTTCCCATCGCATCCCGAACTGGCGACGCCGCATGCCTATACCCCCGATGAAATGAGGAATTTCTGCGCCGAAGCGCGCAAGCTCGGAATCGAGGTTGTGCCGGAAATCGAATGTTTCGGCCATACCGATTTCATCACGCGACACAAAGCCTACCGTCATCTGCGCGAGGCGGACCAGGATATGGGCCGATTCAGCGGACTGTGCGTTTTCGAACCGGACGCGCAGGCGATCTTGCGCGATCTGCTGCGCGATACCGTCGATATTTTCGAACCGCGTTTGGTTCACGCCGGCTTGGACGAAGTCAACTTTGGCCATCATCCAACATCGCAGAAGTTGCTGAAAAACAAAAAGGCCAACGCGCTCTTTGCCGAGCATATTCAGTGGTGCCATTCTACGATCTCCAGTCTGGGCGCGCGCATGGCCATCTGGGGCGACCATCTGCTGCCAAACCATGACGACGGCACGATCGCCGACGGCACGCCGCGCGACACCGTCATTTTCGACTGGCATTACGAGCCGGAATTCGATGTTTCGACGCTGGATTTCTTTCTGGATCGCGGTTTCGAGGTGTATGGCGCGCCGGCCATTCAGCGCTACAGGAATCGCGTAATCAGCAACGCCGAAAATTTTGACAACCTCCACTGGTTCGCCGGTCAGGCGCTGACCCGGCGCAAGGCCCGCAAAAGCAAAGGACGCCTTACCGGCATGGTCGTCACCGTTTGGTGCCCCTACCGCTACGTGCCCGGCACGATCGAATATCCGCTCGCCTTGGCCGGCCAGTTGCTGCGATCGGAAGCTCTGCCCTCGCCAACGTTTCCCGCCCGTTTCGCGCGCCGGTTCTGGGGACTGGCCGCCGAAGACGCTGAAACGATCGGGGCGGCGGTGGATACGCTCTATATTCTGACGCCAACTCACCGCGAGTACGAACGCATCCTGTTCGGCAAGGAATTGTATCGCGGTTCGGCCGTCTTTTCCAGATACGATCAAACCTTCGCCCGCGACCGGATCCCGCCATTGCGGGATATTGAAAGCACCCTGAAACGCGCGGTCAAATGCGCCTCGCGCCAGGCGGACCGGTTACGCGACCTCGCCGTAGCGGCCGAATTCACACGCAAGCTCTACGCCTTCGGCGCAGCAGGGCGTCAAGGCGATCCGGGGTGGAAAACGCTGCATGCCGCCATGCAAAAAGCCTGGAAACGAACCCGCTATCCCGATGGCGACAGCTACTTGCGTCGATCGGCTCGCATCCCGACCCGCAACAGGGACCACGACGAAATCATGCGCCACCTTAACCGACTGGCTGCCGATCTTTAGCAAGGCCCAAACCATGATCCTGGTCGATACCCATACGCATATGCACACAATCTTCAATGTCGAGAAGTTTCTCGATGCCGCACTGCTTCATATGACCGCCCAGGCCAAGGCGGACGAACAGACGGATAGGGCGCTCTGCCTAACTGAAACCCGCGATCAACATTTTTTCAAGGATTTGACTTCGCGCATGGGCGAGACGGGAGCCGGCCCATGGCAGGCATGTCATGCGCCAGACTCGGTCTCGATTCGCTTGGACCGCGCGTCGGGACATAGCCTGTGGCTGGTGGCCGGACGGCAAATCGCAACCTCGGAACGTCTGGAAATACTCTGCCTGGGCCATGACGCCGACATCCCCGACCATATCCATTCCCTGACCGAACTGACCCCCATGATTCTACAGCTCGGCGGCCTGCCCGTTTTGCCTTGGGGCTTCGGAAAATGGACGGGGGGGCGCGGGCGCGCGGTTAAGGCCTTTCTCGAACAGGGCTCCGTTCCCGACAATATCTGTCTGGGCGACAACTCGAACCGACCCCGGCTTTGGCCCGAGCCCGAGGCGTTCGCAATCGCCCGCAAAAAGAATATCGCCATTCTGCCCGGAAGCGATCCCCTGCCCCTCGCGTCCACCTGCGCCGACGTCGGCCGCTACGGACTTCGCATGGACGGCAGCCTGCCCGCCGCCGCGCCCTGGGCGCATCTTCGCTCGCGACTGGCCAACCCGGACTTAAGCTGCGTTCCTTACGGAAAACGCGAATCGCTGCCGCGTTTCGTCTGGAACCAAACACGCCTGCGACTCCCGCATTGACCGCTTGCGAATTGTATCTTTTCCGTGGACATTCATCAGTCAGAAAAAACGGCGCTTTTTCGCAATCCGTAATCGTCGCCGCAGTCGCCAACCGGTTTTCCGGGCTGCCCTCTGACCTCCGACCTCTGATCTCTGACCTCTTGGCCTGCCCCATCAAACGGGCAGGCTGATTTTCTTTAAAAGTTACCCTGCACAGGGAACGCTAGGCTCCAGCCTGGCCTCTTTTGCGTTGCCGCACTGCAGCGTGGCGTTCCCAGAGTAACCGGCGCCACGAATCCACCGTGAACGGCTACCGTTTTTGCGCGTATCTTGTAGGCCCCGATTCTTGAACTCCCGCCTCGCTCAAGATAACGAAGGAAACAAGATTTCCTAATCCTCTTCGTTTTCCTTGTTGCCTTCTGTTCAAAAAACTCTTGGCAAAACACCCGGAAAAGTCGGGAGCGCCGACAATATGTATGTCCCTTAGTGCCCGACAATATGTATGTCCCTTAGTGCCCTAACGCCTAGATTGCTTCAATTGCGCCTGGCGATTCCATGGGGGGAAGACCCCATAGCGGTGAGCATCGCAGTCGGGTAGAGTGTCTGTAAATAAAGTATCAACAGCCTCAAACGCCGCATCGGCAGAGGCACAACACGAAGGAGAGGCATAGAATGAATAACATTATATCCATAGCACTGTTTGTTGTCGGCATCACCCTTATCGTCATGGGTGTGGTCGCCATGGATTCGTTCGGTTCCGACGTGTCCCGGTTCTTCACCGGCTCGCCCACCGACAAGTCCGTCTGGATGTTCGTCGCGGGCATTCTGGCCCTGATCGCAGGCGGAGTAACCACGACTATCCGGATGCGCTCGGCCAATTCCTGAATTCGGCCCGCGTAAACGTGAATGAGGACTCGTCCGAGATTCACAAAAAACTTTAGAAACTTTAGAAACTTTAGGGACACACCTGTTATCGGGCAGGCGTGCGGACACTCCTGGGAACGCCGACGTCCTCGTCGGCCCTCATGAACGTACCCCGGGGCCAACCCCTTTCTCCCTGCCTCCCGAACAAGGTTCCCGACTTGCTCCATACGGGCTCTTTCCGGGGCGTTGTCACAACTCCGGCTGCTAATCTCGTTCACCGCCGGGACAAGCCCGACGGGGTTCCCAGTGAACGGTTACCTTTTTCTTCCGTCTTCATTATCTTCGTTGCCTACTGTTCAAAAGCTTCTGGCAAAACGTTGGGGAAAGCCGAAAGCATCGATAATACGTCTGTCCCTTATGGCCTTCCATCCTCTCGTCGCATTGGCATATTTTGCTGGATGTCACTGAGCGACAGGACATTGACGACAAAGAGCTGCTCAGGCGAATCCGCGCGCTCTACGGGAAAAACACTGCCAAAACGGTTGCGGCAGAATTGAAAGCTTTCCAGGAAAAAGGCGACCAGGCGGCCGCCGAACGGCTCAGAAGCTCCTACACCTACCGCATGCACGATCTCAGCGAATTCTGCAAATGCCTGAAACAGCGGTTCAGCCAGCATTACAACAAGAAACGCGACC
>SLMC01000234.1 GCA_007133745.1 Kiritimatiellia bacterium | reverse complement strand
TCGTGGGCCATTTGACGATAGGTCTTCGCGGTTTGACTGGCACCACGATGCGGGGTCCGGCGGAGATGAGGAACAGATTGTCGGGCACATGGGCGCCTTCCTCGATTTGCCGTTGCAGGAGCGCCAGAACGCCAAGCGGCATGTGCGCCCGTTCCTGAAGGACGCCGGGCGAAACGGGCGCCAGGCTGTCCACGGGCTGAAACTCGCGCCAGGTCCACCAGCCGGTGGTCAGCGCCAGCACGATCAGTGCGCAGCCGAACAAGGCGCGGGCGTTGGCTCGCATCAGCCATTTCCAGAAGGTGTCCATGTTAAAAACTCCTTGGTCTCGTCCGCGCGGGTCGGGTGGTCGGGACGGGCGGCAGTTCCGTTGGGTCCTTGAAAAACAGCAGCATGCAGAGTGTCGCGTTGATTCGCAACAGGCCCGGCGTTTCCAGGGATGCGGATTCCACTCGCAGGTTTTTCAGGAAGAACACGTGGTCCTCCTTCATCATGGCGCTGAACAAGCCGTAAACGTTTTCGAGGCTGCCGTAAAATTCCATGCGGACAGGGTATTCTTCGATATAGTCGATCGCGGTATCCCCGATGGCATGCATGACGGGCTCGATCGGCTCGATGCGGCCCAGCTTGTGCACCTTGAGGCCGAGCAGCAGGTCGGCCATTTTCTTGACGGAGCGCAGTTGCAGCATCAGCTTGCGCGCGTCCTCGTTGCTATGCACGGCTTCGTCCATGCCCAGATCGTAGGGCAGCCGGATATTCAAGTCGCGGGACGTTTTTTGCAGTTCGTTGCGCGCGTTGATCAGCTCGACCTTGAAGTCGATTTTCGAGACCGGGGCCATGGCCAGGGACGTCTGGTTCGGAAACCCGCCTAGGCGTTCGGCGGTTTGCCGCCACTCGTCGAGCAGGACGTCGCGGTAGCCTTCTTCGTGGCGCAGGCGTTTTCTCAGGGCGTCCTCGTCCATGAGCAGTCCGCGTTGGGCTAGCCGGTTGCGTTGGGTGGCGATACGGCTTTCCAGCGCCATGCGTTCCTTGTTTCCGGGATACATAATGAAATACCACAGCCCGAAAATCATGCCGCCGGTCGTCAGTATGACGGCCAGGATTTGCTGGCGTTCGGACCAGGTTTTAATGTCGAGCGGGTTCATAGCGGCGTCAATTTCACCTCAATAACAAACTGCTTGGCGGCCGAATGCTTTTGCACGACTTGCGCCGTGTGTCCGGCGTTCAGAACATCGTCGCCGAGCAAGTCGGCGGACTCGACGAATTCGGCTTCGCGCAAGCGGGCGATCAGGGTGCGCACGGTGGACAGGTTGGCCGTGCGGGTATAGCCTTCGACAATGACGCGCTCGAAGGTGGGCGCGTCGGGCGGTTCCTCCTTGGCGGCCGGCCGTCTGCGCAGGTCGCGCAGGCCGCGTCGGGCTGGCGGCGCGGGCTTGGCTTGAGGCGCGACGGCGAAAAAGGAATCGGCATCGCACACCATGACAATCTGGTCGTCGGGCGCCATGGAGTTGGCGGCGAGCGTGATCAAGTTTCGCATCTGCGGGCCGGCCCGCAGGAGCTTTACGACCGGTTCGGTCATGGTGTGCAAGCGCTCCTGTTCGGCGCGGACGGCATCGATTTGCGCGGCAATGCCTTCGCGCACCCGAAGGCTGGCTTCCTGGCTTTCGTAATAGGCTTTCTTTTTTCCGGTGTCCCTCAATCCGCCGATCAGTCCGATCGCGAGGATCAGTCCGGCGGCCAGGCCTCCGGCGATCCAGTAGGGCTTTTGGCTGCGAAAGATCTGGTTGTCCCTGACCTCGGTCGGCAACAGGCTGACGGTCGGGCCGGACGGGTTCAATGCGGCGTTGGCCAGGCCGAATGCGACGGCGAAAGCGCCGGCATCCCGGAGTTCGGCCGACGCCGGCCACGCGGGCAGCGGAACGAGTTCCAGGCCGAGCTTGCCGGCCGCGTATTCCGCCAGGCCGGGCAGCAGCGCGCCGCCGCCGGAAAGCGCAAGCGCAACCGGTCGGGCGTGTTTGCCCGGCAGGATGCTGTCGTAAACGGACAGGCAGGCTTGCAGCTCCTCGAGCCAGGCATTGGCGGCGGCGGCGAGCGGTGCGGCGTACGGGGTCTCGGGCGCCAGCGAGCCCTGAGTCAGTTTCATGTCTTCGGCCTTGGCGACGGAGACGTCGAGTGTATCGGCCAGCGTTTCCGTAAAGGTGTGGCCGCCGGCGGCGAAAGAGCGGGCGAACAGCAGCCCGTTCGCCGATCCGATGGCGATGTCGGACGAGGCGTGTCCGATATGGACGAAGAGGGTGGGGGCCTTGTCGGCGGCAACGGTTCCGACGGCGTGAAAGACCGCGACGGGGTCGGGAATCAGATCGGCGGCGTCCAGGCTCATCGCCTTGGCGGAGGCGAGCAGGTCCGCCAGAATGGCCGGTCGCGACATGGTGAGCAGCAGCAGCCGTTCGCCGGGGTTCGTTTCGGTCGCCGAAAACCCGTACACCATTTGTTCGGACGCCATCTCGTTGAAACGAAGGACCTCCATGTCGGCCACTTGCTCGTTCCGGCGCGGATCGTTCGGCGGCAGGACAAAGGGCTGGAACATGCAGTGGCGGCCCGGTACGCCCAGAACGCAGGCCTGTTTGGCGATGGCGTGCTGGGCAAGCCAGGGAGCGAGCAGGTTTTGAATATCGCTCGATCCCTGGGGGATGCGCAGTTTCGCGGTGCGTTCGATACGGATGGTTCCGCCCGCGCGCCGCGCCCAGACGGCCTTGACGGCATAGCGCCCGATATCCAACCCTACAACCGTGTTTTTTGTCGGCATGCGAGAGCCTTTTTTCAATAAGGGTTTTCAATCGGCAGTCTTTGACCGCATTGACTTCGTTGACATCAATGACCGCCCAACCGCCCCTTTTCGCACGGAGCGGACGCGCTTTCGCGTCCGGCC
>SLMC01000127.1 GCA_007133745.1 Kiritimatiellia bacterium | reverse complement strand
CGCTATTGCCGCCGCCATTCAGGACCGTGTCCGTCGCGAACTGGAAATCACGGTCTCCGTAGGGTTAAGTTCGACCAAATGTTTGGCGAAGATCGCCTCCGATTTCCGCAAGCCGGCCGGCCTGACATGGGTTCCGCAATCCGACCTGCACGCCTTTCTGGAACAGGTTCCGCTCGCCGACGTTTGGGGGCTCGGCCCCAATCGCGTGCGCAAGCTTCAGGCGAGCGGTTTGCGCACGGCCGCCGATTACATCGACCGCGACGAACGCTGGATTCGCGCGACGCTGCACAAACCCGGCTGGGACCTCTGGCGCGAATTGCGCGGCATCCCCATCCTTCCCCTCGACACCGCGCCATGGCGCCCCAGTCACAGCATCGGCAAGAGTCGAACCTTCTGGCCCGCGACCCGCGACCCCGACATTCTCTACGCGCGCCTTCTGCGCAATATCGCCGCCGCATTCGGAAAGCTGGCCCGATACCGACTGACGACCGCGGAAATCCTGATCACGCTTCGCACGCAGGATTTCAAGGAAACAGGGCTCGGGGCTCGACTGGATTCGCCTGCGCACGGCGCTTCGGACGCTTTACCGGTCGTTAAGGACTTGTTTCAAAAGCTCTATCGGCCCGGAACAGAGTATCGCGCCACCGGCATCGTATTGAGTCGGCTCGCCGACGCCGCCGAGCGGCAAGGCGATCTGTTCGAAGACCCGCGCAGCCTCGCCAAAAAGGACGCCTTGCGAACGGCCGTCGCCGCTATCAACGCGCGTTACGGACGCACATGCATCGTCACGGCCACGGAACTGGTTCTCGACCGAACCGACGGGGCAACCGCCCCGGAAACGCCCCCTCGACACCTCGGTATCCCGAGCATCGGCAATGCAGGAATGGCGCCAAACGCAATCTTGGAGATCAAGACAGAAGGTCGACTCTCGCAACGGAACACAGATGTTGCGATCACATAATCATAGGCGGACGCCCGCAACACTTTTCCGTCCTTATCCCTTGACCGCGCCCATCTGAATCCCATGGATCAGACGTTTTTGCAGGATAACGAACAGAACGATCATGGGCAGAACGGACATGGCGATCGCCGCCATGAGCAGGTTGGTCTGCCGGCCCTGCGTGGTGTCGAAGAAGAGCAGGCGTTTCATATTAGCTCTACGCGATGCGCTCGCCGCTGTCCGGATCGAACAAGCCGGCCTTGTTCATGGAAACCGACAGGCAAACCTTGGCGTCCACGGCGCAGACCGCATGCGCGTCCACGCGCGCGATCAGGCTCTGGTCGCCGGCGCGTAAGTACAGATAGGTTTCCGAGCCCATCGGCTCGATCACGTCCACGACGGCCTCCAGGCGGTCGGGGCCCGGCCCGGCGCCGTTCGTCAGCCGGAACGCTTCCGGACGAAGGCCCAGCACGGCCGGGCGGCCGACATGGTTGGTCAAGGCGGCCGTCCAGGCGTCGGGCAGGGCCAGCGAAAAGGCGTCGGCCGCGATGCGCGCCGTTTTTCCCGCCACCTCCAGGCGGCCGGCCAGAAAATTCATGGGCGGCGAGCCGATGAAGCCTGCCACGAACATGTTCGCCGGCCGGTCGTAGAGCCCGATCGGATCGGCCACCTGCTGAATCACGCCGTCTTTCATGACCACGATGCGGTCGCCCATGGTCATGGCTTCGACCTGATCGTGCGTCACATAGATCATCGTCGTGCCCAGACGATGATGGAGCCGGTTGATTTCCGCGCGCATTTGCACCCGCATCTTGGCGTCCAGATTCGACAAGGGCTCGTCGAACAGGAACACCTTCGGCTTGCGCACGATCGCTCGCCCCACCGCCACCCGCTGCCGCTGCCCGCCGGACAGCGCCTTGGGCCGACGTTCCAGCAGCTCGCGGATACCGAGCAGCTCGGCCGTCTCGTTAACACGCTGACGGATGTCGGCCGTCTTGTACTTGCGCAGCTTCAAACCGAACGCCAGGTTGTCGTACACGGTCATGTGCGGATACAGCGCGTAATTCTGGAACACCATCGCGATGTCCCTATCCTTGGGCGGCACGTCGTTCACCAGCCGTTCGCCGATCATGATCTCGCCGCGACTGATTTCCTCGAGTCCGGCAATCATGCGCAAGGTTGTGGACTTCCCGCAGCCGGACGGTCCCACCAGCACGAGGAATTCTCCGTCGGCAATGTCGAGGCTGACATCGCGTACGGCGACCACGTCGCCCGGATAGGTCTTCCATATGTTTCGCAAGCTCACGTTTCCCATATCGTACTCCCGCAGAAAAAGGTACCTGCCCGACACCGGAGAAGCAATCAGAATTATTCGCGACGTCGGCTCCGATTGCATTCGGAATCGGGGGGTCGATTACGGTGGACGATGCGGAGATTCCTCCTCGTAATCCGCAGTCGTCGCCGTACGCGTCAACCGATCCGGATACTAGTCCTAAAATAAGCGAGTTTTCTGCTGCGAGCACGCAAACGCCAACGCCTGCGGCACTTGAGGCGTGGCGCGCATTTCACCCATTATCGAGCGTGAAGCCGGACGCGGCAAACCGCTGGTTGGTTTCCGTCATTTCCCGCGCAGCGATTTCACCGTCTATCATCGCGAAAGCTTCAGCTTCTTCCTGAAAACCATGTCCACGCGCACGCTGCCGTCGGAAAGAATCGACAATGAAAATGTCAAAGGCCGACGCCTGTACCGCTCAGACACCCATTTCATGCGGGACGGCCAGGAATATTTCAATATGATGCCGGTCTGGACTGGTGGGCGCTGCCGGGCATTACGATCTCCGCGCAATTGCCCGAATTAGAGCGGCGCTCGTTCGTGGGCGGGGCGGGCGACGGCGAAAGCGGTCTGGCGGCCATAGACTACCGGTTCGGGGATGCATTGACCTCCCGCAAGGCCTGGTTCTGCCACGGCGACCAAGTGTCTGATTTGCG
>SLMC01000096.1 GCA_007133745.1 Kiritimatiellia bacterium | reverse complement strand
GCGATTCCCGGGGTGGCTGACACTGTATCCGGCACGGACAACGGCCGTCGCCGCCGCTGCAGCCGTGATCGTGGGCATCGGCATGGGTTTCCTGTCGCAACGGACCTATCCCATCCACCCGCCGACACACCCGCTGTTGCAGTCCCGTACGGTAGCCGGCGCCTACCTGTCAGTGGCCACGGGAGAATTACGATGACGGCCAAATGGATAATATTCCCGACGCTGGCCGTCGTGACCGTCGGCGCGATTAGCTTCAGTCTGGCCCGGCACACAAACTGCCGAACAGCCGAATCGGATCTTGATCGTCTCCGGGATCTCGCGTTCCTGACCCAAACACTGCAATTGACCGACACCCAGACGCGAGAAATCGAAATTTTGCATTCCGAATTGGGCGTTCGCCTCAAAGACTGCTGCGCCCGTCATTGTGCCGCGCGCAAGCGCCTCGGCCGGTCTTTAGCCGACGATGACCTGGATGCAGACCGGATGGATACCCTGTTGCAGGAAATGTGCATCGCTTATGCCGAAAGCGAACGACTGGCGCTGGAACATATCAGGAGTGTGCGCAATCTTCTGGACTCGGAACAACGCCGGCGCTTCGATAAACTGGTGATCGACGCGTTGATGTGCAAAGATTGTCCGCAGGCTTGCCGATAAGATCTTTCGTCGGGGAAAGCAGGGTTTTACCCTATACACATCGGGCGCTGCTTGCGCTACAAAAGTTTTGGAAATGTGTGTCGGTAAGGAATAAGGAATTATGACCATGAAGCTGCGGAAAAGCATGGCGGAGCACAACGGAAAGCCGGAATCCGTCTTTCGATCGGGCGGTTTCATTCGGCTGATCCTCTTGCTGGCCGGCGGCCTCTTTATGGCGGGCTGCGCCTCCGTCCCGGAGAAGGGAGCGCGTGCCATATCCCGTGAATTCGCGCGTGTCTCCCAGGCGACGCCGGACATTACGGGCGATGATCCACGGTTCGATGTCGCCACCACCTTCGACGATTATTTCCGGCACGCGCTGGCACATAATCCCCGAATTCGGGCGGCGTTCGGTCGATCAAAGGCGGCCATCGAACGGATTCCGCAGGCGCGCGCGCTAGGCGATCCGACGCTTTCGTTCGAGTATTTTCTCGATCAGATGGATACGCGCTATCGGGTCAGTCTGACGCAGATGTTCCCGGCCTTCGGCAAGCGAGGCTTGCGCGCGAACGCTGCGGAAGCGGAGGCGCAGGCCGCCTGGCATCTTTTCGAGGCCGAACGCCTCATGCTGCTCGATCAACTGTCCAAGGCTTTTTACAATTACCATTACCTGGCCCGCGCTACGGCGGTGACCGAGGAAAACGTCCGTCTGCTGACCGAGTTGGAAAAAGCGGTCCATGCGCGCTATCAATCAGGCGCGGCGCCCTTTGCCGATCTGATCAAGGTCCAGATTGAACGCGACCGATTGATTGATCGCCTGGCCGCCTTGCGCGATCAGCGCCGGGCCCAGTCGGCGGGCCTGGCGGCTCTGATGAACCTGCCTGTTGACAAACCGCTGCCTTGGCCGCGCGTCGAGCCTTCCGGCCCCATGACCGTCGAGGAACCGGTTTTGGCCGACATGCTGGCGGACTTGAATCCTGAAATCAAAGCCGCGGACGCCCGCCACGAAGCCGCGCGCCGGCGCGTGGCTCTGGCGCGCCGCGAAAGACTGCCGGATGTCATGCTGGGCGTCGGCTGGATGGTCATGCCGGGCATGGACGGGCGCGGAGACGAGACCGATATCGGATTGATGGCCGGACTGACGTTGCCGGTCTGGCGCGGGCGCATTCGCGCCGGCATTCGGGAAGCCGCCGCCATGCAGGAAGTCGCCATCCATGAGCGCGACGCGATGCGCAATCGACTGCGCACGGAACTGAGCATGGCCGTCTTCCAGTTCCATGACGCCGAGCGGCGGATGGCGCTCTTTTCGAATTCGCTGATTCCGAAAGCTCGACAGGCGCTGACGGTCGCCCGGCAGGCCTATGCCGACGGATCGGCGGAGTTCATGACCCTGATCGACTCGCAGCGCACGCTGCTCGAATTCCAGTTGCAGGCCGAGCGCGCCGCGGCGGACCGCGAAATCGCCCTGGCCGACATCGGCTGCTGCATAGGGTTTGATCTGTCGGATTGGACCGATCCGACGGATTTGTCAGATCAACAAGACAACAGGGAGAAACAACCATGAACTTGAATCGCCCCAGGGGATCGCGCCTGCTCGTGTACGCGGCAGTGATCGTTGCAGCCTTTACCGCCGGGGCGCTGTGGCGCGGCGGCGGTGACGACGGACACCGTCATGACACGGCGGAGGCCGGGCCGCCCGATTCCCCGGACAGCAAAACCCAGATATATTACTGCTCCATGCATCCGCAGGTGCGGTCGCCCGATCCTGATGACAAATGCCCGATCTGTTTCATGGATTTGATCCCATTGCCCGATGACGATGACGACGATGGCGACGAGACGGACGTGCCCCGTTTACGCCTGAGCGCCCGCGCGGCGGCGCTGATGGACATCCGCACCTGGCCAGTCGAACGGCGTACGGTCGAGATCGAAATAGACCTGTTTGGCAAGGTTGGGTACGACGAAAGCCGCCTGTATAATATTGTCGCCCGCACGGAAGCCTATGTGGAACGCTTGGCCGTCAACACGCCCTGGCAGCCGGTCGCCAAGGGCGATACGCTAGCGGAATTCTATAGTCCGTCCATCGTCACCGCCTTCAGTGAACTGCTTGTTGCAGCGGAGAGGCCGGGGGGAGAAGGGCCTGTGGCCAGGGGGGCGAGGGGCGAGGGGCGGAACGTGATGCTGGAGGCGGCCCGTGCCCGGCTGATGCGCCGGGGCGTGAGCGCGGCACAGATTGATGAAGCTTTGGAAAGCGGCGACGTGCCGCGCACGTTTCGAGTCGAAAGCCCGGCGGCGGGTGTGGCGCT
>SLMC01000453.1 GCA_007133745.1 Kiritimatiellia bacterium | reverse complement strand
TGGATGGACTATCGCAATAGAGTCGGCAGATTATTCTTGTTTCCCAGGCTTTGTTGTATAACCCCTTTGGTTTTGCCATTAATATGCCTTTCGTATTTTTGCAATCAACCCATGCCGCCCAACTTTCAGTCGGACTCGATTGGGCCGTCCCAGGCCCGAATGCCGCCGCGCAGGTGACGAATCGAGGGATAGCCTGCGTCTTGCAAAATCCGGAGCCCTAGTCGCGTACGGTTCGCGGTGCGGCAATACAAAATCACATGGCGCTCCCGCGGAATTTCCTTCAGTCGCTCCTCGAGCGCCTGCAAGGGAATCAGCACGGCGCCGGGAATGCGTCCTTCCATCCATTCCCGAGGCGTGCGGATGTCGACCAGAAAGACGGACGGATGGTCCTTGACGGTCTTGAACGCCGCCTGATCGATGAAATCGGGGTGGGGGGCGTAGCGGGTAAATAGATCGGCATTGTCCGCCGGCAAAGTGGACGCCTGCGGGGCAATAGCGCCCGCGTCCCGATCCGCCACGTTTCCGGGATTAACAATCCGGGCTGGACGGTTTATCGCGCGGATCAGCATAAGCATGACCAGTCCCGCCACAACCCAGCCGATGCCGGTAAACGCGCGTCTCATGCGCCGTCTCATAATGGGCTCCCTATGGCCGCCAGGATGAGCACAATTGGGTTCAGTCGCTGCATGTCGGCGCCATCCTATGGGGTTGCGGGCGCAGCCCGCTTTACTGAATACGGCGAATGGCATCGACACTGCGCAAAACCGCCAGCCGCCAGCCGTCCGGCGTTTTCGTCCATTCCGTGGAAAACTCGATAAACTCGCGGCCTCCGCTCCGGTCATGCGTGGCCACGCCACGCACGCTGGCCGTACCGGTCAGAACAGCCTGTTCGCGCGAGGGGTCAACGGCCACCGAAATGTCGTGCAGACTGACGGCAAGCTGTTCGGCGGCCGCGCGCGCTTGAAAGATCGTCGATCGCACTTCGCTCCGCGACCTCCCATGCGCGTCCATCCCGAACCCTATGATGACAGGATTCGCCACCAGGATTTCGGCAACCCGTTCCGCCCGGCGCGCGGCGGCAATCGGGTTTTCCGCCCCGTCCTTTTCCAGAGCTTGGGTGGCATCGCGCAGGGCGCGCCGAATAATCCGCTCGTCGTTTTCCGACAGCAAAGACAACGCGACAGCCATAAGCGCCGCCAGCACGGCGACCACCAGCAAACCGTTCCGCCAGGAGATGCGGCGCATAAGAGTCGTATCCATTAAAACCCTTTCGATGTTGAAGAACAAATCGAGCGGGAACGCAGCCCGCCTTGACTCCGATTGTTTCAGTACAGCAGCCCGCCCGCGATCCGGTCGCGCCGCACCGCGCCCGCCACATGCGCGGGCGGCAAAAGCGCGCGATTGTCGCCGGCAACGAAAAACTCGTCAGCGGCCAGTTCCGTCTCCTCGAACGTCCAGTCTCCGTGAAAACGCACATACGGTTCTGGCCGCACATCGCCGTTCACCCGCAATACGCCGTTAGAAAACGCGATGCGGTCGCCGCCCGTCGCCAGTACGCGCTTGAGATACATAACGCGACGGCCCGCCAGGCGCACCGCGACAATATCGCCCGGCTGCGGATCGCGCCGCGCATAGCGCAACAGCGACACGAACCGCAGCGACCGGTCCCGCACCGTCGGAGCCATGCTCTCGCCGTCCACCCGGGCCGGCCGCAAGACCAGCCCGAACACGAGGCTCGCAACCAGCGCAAGCAGCACGGCGCGCACGGCCGTCCGCCGCGGATGGCGCCCCACAACCAAAAGCCGTATCACGCCCGCCATGCTCACAAAAACCTCGCATCGCATTTCGAAAATGTTTGCCACAAAAAGCTTTTTGTGGCTATTCCTCTTAAAATTTAATAGCTGTTCTACGCCTTTAGGTCAAGCATATTTATCGATCCCGCCATAATCTCGACCTCGCATCTTGCTTGACGTCTCCATCCGACTCAACTAGCGTATTCCCCTTATGAATACCGTCGGCATCCGCAATTACAACCCGGAGATGGAATACCGTCGCTTTGGCAAGACCGAACAATGGCTCTCGGCCATCACCATCGGCGGCATGCGCTTTGACGAATCCAGCGGGCAGCCGCGCGACGAGCTGTCGCCACGCCTGATCGATCACTGCGCCGAGGTCGCCCAACTGGCTTTGGATCACGGCATCAACCACATCGAAACGGCATACGGCTACGGCAAAAGCGAACACGCTTACGGCAAGGCGCTGGGGGACGTGCTGCAGGTCCCCCGCGACCGCTATGTATTAATGACCAAAGGAAAGCGCGGCACCGCCAGCGCTATGCGCCAATTGGTCGAAGAACAGTTGAAGGCGCTGCGCACCGATCATATCGATCTCTATGGCATGCATGGAATCAACCTTCCGGAACATGTCAGCGAACTCTGCGCTACCGGCGGAGCGGTGGAGGAGCTGCATAAAATGGCCGCCGAGGGGATGATATGTTTCAAGCCAAAGGCGATTGGTTCCCGGGAACTTTCGCGACGCCCGAGGCGGTGGCAAAAGCCGATGAAACAAAAGCCCCTCGCGGATTTCCGCTCAAGCGCTTCTTAAGCGAAACCCATGAGCGCTTTTACAAACCGGCCCCGTGATTTCGGATTAGAACCGGCGGCCGAGACTCATGGAGGCGTGATGCAGGCAGGCGAAGGTGTAAACCGAATCGTTGTCGGCGCCGCCTTCGAGCATGCGGTATCCGATGGCGCCATGCCAGCCGCGGGGCATGTGCGCGCCAAGTTGAATTGTCGCATCGATCGCGCGGCCTTGCGGCGCGCCTGCGCCTTCGATATCGGCAAGCAGGAAACCGTGTTCTCCGAGCAGAATCTCGCCGCGCAGATGCAGCAACGGCACGAATCCGAGATCGTCTCTGGCGGCGCTCCGGCCGTCCTGTTCAATCTTGATTTCAGCATCGCGCA
>SLMC01000300.1 GCA_007133745.1 Kiritimatiellia bacterium | reverse complement strand
TCGTACACGCGAATCTCCGTAATCCGGACGAGAAAGAGGGGATAAGAGATAGGGGTGTACGAGTATGTGTACGAGTACGGATAAGAAAACCTGCGGCATGGCAACGGTCTGTTTGGGAACAGCTTTTCGGATGGGGTCTAGCTAAGTCCGCTCGCCAGGGGTTGACGGCTGATCGTTTTCTGCTACAGTGGCTCCATGACTCGAAACGAAACAGCATGGCATGCGCTTGACGAAGAAGCGCTGTGGCAAAAACTGGGATCGGGCGAACAAGGCCTTCAAGATTCCGAAATTCCGCATCGGCAGGCGCAGTACGGCAAGAACACGCTGGACGCCGCCGAACCGGTCACGGTCTGGGGCATTCTGCTGCATCAGGTGCACAACCCTCTGATCTACCTGTTGCTGGGCGCCTCGGCGCTGTCCCTGGCGACAGGCCACTTTATCGACGCGGCGGTCATCGGCGCCGTCGTGGTTCTCAACACCCTGCTGGGCGGACTGCAGGAATGGAAAGCCGACCGCGCCATGGAAGCCCTGCACGACATGGCCGCGCCGCACGCGAACGTTTTGCGCGACGGCCGCGTCGTCACCGTCTCGTCCGAAAACATCGTGCCGGGCGACATCCTGACCCTGGAAACCGGAGACCGCGTGGCGGCGGATGCCCGGATCATCGACAGTTCCGACCTGCACGCGAACGAATCGGCCCTGACCGGAGAAAGCGATGCGGTCCACAAACGGCCCGACATCCTGTCCGCCGACCAAGGGCTGGGCGACCGGCACAACATGGCTTGGATGTCCACGGCCATCACAGCCGGTCGCGGCCGCGCCGTGGTGGTGGATACCGGGATGAACACGACGCTCGGTCGCATTGCCGGTTCCGTGCGTCAAACGGAACGCGAGCAAACCCCGCTCCAAAAACGATTGTCCAAACTCGGCACAACCCTGGGCATCTGCGGCGTGGCGCTGGCCGGCGCGGTATTCGCGCTGGGCCTGTTGCGCGGCTACGAATGGATGGAAATGGCGCTGTTCAGCGTGGCCGTCGCCGTCTCGGCCATTCCCGAAGGGCTGCCCGCCGTCATCAGCGTGACGCTGGCGCTGGGCGTCCAGCGCATGGCACGCCGACAGGCCATCGTTCGGCGGCTGCCCGCCGTGGAAACGCTAGGCTCCACCACGGTGATCTGCTCCGACAAGACCGGCACGATCACCCGCAACGAAATGACCGTCACGCATCTGTGGACCCCCGTCGCTCAGGCCCGCGTCACGGGCGCCGGTTTCGAGCCGGAGGGCGCCGTTCGCACCGACGCCGAACACGACGCCGCGTCCCCCCCCGCCCCGTCCGGGCCGGATATCGATCTGCTGCTTCGCATCGGAGCCTTGAACAACAACGCCACGCTGACCCGCGAAGACGGCGGCGCCTGGCGCATGCGGGGCTCCCCGACGGAAGGCGCCATTCTGGCCGCCTCGCGCAAAGGCGGCTTCGACATGGAACGCCTAAAAGCTTATGGGCCCCGTGCCGCCGAAGTGCCTTTCGGCAGCGAACACAAGTACATGGCCGTTCTGCACGCGCTTGAATCCGATTCCGATCCTGTCGTCTATGTCAAAGGCGCCCCGGACCGCATCGTCGGATTCTGCGACCGCGTCATGATCGACGGCAAACCGGAACCGCTGACCGACGAACGGCGCGCGACCATCGAGGCCGCCAACCGCGCGTTCGCCGACCAGGCCCTGCGCGTCGTGGCCGGCGCCGTGAAGACCCTGCCGCCGGGCGCCGACACCCTGACGCGCGAGGATGCGGAAAACGGCCTGGTCTTTGTCGGACTCTGGGGCCTGGTCGATCCGCCGCGGCCCGAGGCGATCCAAGCCATTGCCGACGCTCAGGGCGCCGGCATTCGCATCGTCATGATTACCGGCGACCACGCCGCCACCGCCGCCGCGATCGCCCGTGAAACGGGCATCGTCGGGCATGGCGAACGCGTGATCACCGGCCAGGAACTCGAAGCCATGCCGGACGACGAACTCGATACGCATGTCGACGCCATTGCCGTGTACGCGCGCGTCTCGCCCGCGCACAAATTGCGCATCCTTCAAGCCCTGAAACGGCGCGGGCATGTCGTGGCCATGACCGGCGACGGCGTCAACGACGCCCCGGCGCTTAAAGGCGCCGACATCGGCGTAGCCATGGGAAAAACAGGGACGGAAGTGGCCAAGGAAGCCGCCGATATCGTGCTGGCCGACGACGATTTCGCCACCATGGTTCACGCCGTCGAGGAAGGCCGCACCATTTTCGCCAACCTGCGGCGGGTCGTTTTCTTCCTGCTGACCACCAACCTGGGCGAAATCATCACCCTCGCCACCGCCCTCATGATTGGCCTGCCGCTGCCGCTCACCGCCGCCATGATTCTCTGGATCAACCTGGTGACCGACGGCGCCTGCACCATTCCGCTGGGCATCGAACCGCAACACCGCAACGTGCTCAAGCAACCGCCCCGCTCCCCGCGCGCCGGCGTGCTGGACCGGGCCATGCTGGTGCGCATCCTGATTCTGGCGCCGCTGATGGCGGCAGGCACGCTCGGGCTCTACGCTTTCGAACTGCATGCCGGCAGCGCGGCGCATGCGCAAACCGTGGCCTTTACCGCGCTGGCGGCCTTCCAATGGTTTCACGCCCTGAACGCGAGATCGGCCTCGATGTCCCTCTTTTCGATCGGCCTCTTCGGAAACCCCGGCCTGTGGGCCGGCATCCTGACCGCCGTCGGACTCCAAGTTCTCGTCACGCAAACGGCGGCCGGACAATACTTGTTCGGCATCGAACCGCTGACGCTTTCCGACTGGGTTCTCATCTCCGCCGTCGCCGGCATCATTCTGGTCGTCGACGAAATTTTCAAATGGCTAGGCCTGTACGGGAACAAAACGGGGCCGTCGCCCAAGTTTTGAATGGCAAGCGAAAAGGCCGATGCAGCTGACGCGGTGCGACGAATTCGGGAATAGAGG
>SLMC01000394.1 GCA_007133745.1 Kiritimatiellia bacterium | reverse complement strand
TCCGGCGATTCCCCCGCCCGCGTGCAGGCCGTCTACCGGCGCATCTTCGACACGCTGACCGAACGCTACCGTAAAGCCGGGATATCTCTAACGCTCCCCGCAAAGGAACACGTTCAGGCATTCTATGCTCGCGAACTGGAAAACGCCCTGCGCAAAGCGCTCTGCGCGCCAGCGGAAACGGCCATGAGCGAATTCTTCGCGGTGGCCCCCGGTCCGCTTACGCCCGACCATATTGTCTATGCCGGCGCCTTCGCTTTTGTCGGCTGGCCCGATCGCGCGGGCTTTCGCGAGTTCAAACGCCAATACGGAAGCGACCCGCGCATTGTGGCCGCCCCGTCCGCCGTTGCCGCGCTCGGCGACACGGCGAACAAAGCCCGCCTGGCTTTGGCCTTGGCGCGAGACGGCGCGCAGGTGGCTCAACTGGCGCAGACGTTCGGCGGAGTCGAGACCATGTCGGACGGGGCCCGCGCCTTCATCGAAAACTGGGAAGCCGAGCATTACCGCAGCAAACTGGCTTAAGACGGGTTGACGCCCGCAACCCAGAGGTCGGAGGTCAGGGTCCCTGATATAGATTGTCACTGATGACAGATCGACAACGGCAGGGATCGATGAAGTTTACGGCAAAGAGGTGAAAAACGGAGGAAAAACCCATGACGGAACACCGGATTGCGAAAACCTACGAACTGGCCGGCGAGCGCTATGCGGAGCTGGGTGTCGATGTCGAGGACGCGCTGCGGAGATTGGCCGCCATCCCGATCTCCCTGCACTGCTGGCAGGGCGACGATGTGGGCGGCTTCGAGAAAAGCAAGGCCGAATTGGGCGGCGGACTGCAGGTGACGGGCGGGTATCCCGGCCGGGCCCGCAACGCCGACGAGCTACGCAACGATATCGATCAGGTTCTGGCCTTGGCGCCGGGCCGGCACCGACTGAATCTGCATGCCTGCTATCTCGAGAACGGCGGTCGGCGCGTCAACCGCGACGCGGTGGCCCCCGAACATTTTCAAGGCTGGATCGACTGGGCCGGCGCCCGGGGATTGGGCTTGGATTTCAACCCGACCTTTTTTGCGCATGAAAAGGCGAGCGACGGGCTGACGCTGAGTCATCCGGACAAGGCTATTCGCGATTTCTGGCGCGCGCATGCCAAGGCCTGCCGACGCATCGCCGCCGAGATGGGGCGGCAGACAGGAACCCCCTGCCTAATCAATTTCTGGATGCCGGACGGCAGCAAGGATACGCCGGTCGACCGGCTGGCGCCGAGACGACGCATGGCGGAATCGCTCGACGACATTTTCAGCGAACCGCTGGATGGGAATTGGGCGATAGAGTCGCTGGAATCCAAGCTGTTCGGCATTGGCGCCGAGAGCTATACCGTGGTTTCGCACGAGTTCGCCATGGGCTATGCCCTGTCGCGTCGCAAATGGCTCTGTCTCGACACGGGCCATTTTCATCCGACCGAAGTTGTGTCCGACAAGATTTCGGCCCTGCTGGATGTCCTGCCCGGCCTCTTGCTGCATGTCAGCCGACCCGTTCGGTGGGACAGCGATCATGTGATCGTTCTGGACGACGAAGTGCGGGCTATCGCCCAGCAAATCGTCCGCTGCGATCAACTGGACAAGCTGCGTGTCGGCCTCGACTTTTTCGACGCCAGCATCAACCGTGTCGCGGCCTGGGTCATTGGCGCGCGCACCATGAGAAAGGCGCTGCTTCTGGCGCTGCTCGAGCCCTCGGCCGAATTGAAGGCGCTGGAACTGGCTGGCGACTATACCGGGCGGCTGGCCTTGCTGGAAGAATGCAAAACACTGCCCGCCCATGCCGTTTGGGACCATTACTGTCTCGCGTCGAACGCGCCCGTCGGACTCGACTGGCTGAAAACCGTTCGGCGCTATGAAGCCGATACGCTCGGCCGCCGCTCTCGTCCGCCGGAAAGGGGAAGCATCGGTTGACGAGAACGCTGCCCCAGGCTTTGTTGCATAACCCCTTTGAAGCGCTAATCGACAACCGGCAAGGCGCCGATGCTGCCGAACGGAACCGAGTCGATGCGACGCCAGCGCGTCTCTTCATCGGGCGGTCCGTTTTCCTGTTCGAACATGGCCCGCCAACGTTTCTTGAATAGCAGCCCGTGCTTGACGATCAGATAGGTGTTCGGAAGCGCCGGCGTACCGGCCGTGGTGACGCTTTCGAAATGATACATTTCCGCCGTCGGCTCGTACAGGATGCGGCCGCCTTGCGCGCGCAGCCGATAGCACAAATCGATGTCTTCGAATTCCACCGGATTGAACGCCTCGTCGAATCCGCCCGCCCGCTCCAGCGCATCCCGGCGCGCCAGGCAGCAGGCGCTGATCAGGCACTGCACGTCCCGGGCCGCGTTGAAGCGCGGATCGTCGCGCGGCTCGCCGCGACCCGTGAACTGCACGCGACCCGACGGCGAAACCGCCGCGCCTGCGCATTGAATGGCGTGCGGCGGATACGGATACACCAGCTTGGGCCCGATCATGACCGCGTCCGAACGCGCATCGAGCGCGGCGTTCAAGCGACGCAGCCAGCTCCGCTGCCGCACGGCCACGTCGTTGTCGAGAAACGCCACGCGCGCGCCGCGCGCGCGAGCCAGCCCCTGATTGCGCGCCGTAGAACAGCCGATGTTGCCGTCGTTGAAAATCAGCGACACCTCGACCCCCGCCCGCGCGGCGTGCTCGCGAAACGTCTCCAGCCAGGCGCGCGTACCGTCGGTCGAGCCGTTGTCCACCGCCACAAGCTCCCAGCCGACGGAACGAGTCTGCAGCAGACTGCTCATGCACCGGCGCGTACAGGCCGCCTTGTTGTGCGTCAAAATTACCAGCGTAACCTCGGGTGTCATAGTCAACTCCCTTAGGGCCTTATTCCCGCGTTGCTGTCAATTGTAGTTTTGAGCCAGCCGAAGCCTGCGTCAAGGCGGCTGCTTGAGCCAGAATGTTGGCCAAACTCCAGTCAACCCCAAAGGGGTTGTGCAAC
>SLMC01000121.1 GCA_007133745.1 Kiritimatiellia bacterium | reverse complement strand
ACCTTGAACTGCCTAATATAGGCTAACTTCACCATGTATCCCGTTTGGGCATATCCTCTGGGTTTGATAGGGCTGGCGACGCTTCCGGCGCTGCTGGCCGTTTATCTGTTGCGCCATCGCCATCGTCGGCTCCCGGTTTCCGCTCTTTTCCTTTGGAATTTCGCCCAGCCGCCGCGCCGGGGCGGGGCGCGACTGAAACGTTCGCCGCTCCCGCCGATCTTCTGGCTGGAAACGATCCTACTGGCCCTGCTCGCGCTGGCGGCGGCCGATCCCCTTTTTCCGCGCGCTGATGCACGGCGCGAATTGCTCGTGGTTCTGGATGCGGGCGTGGCCATGCAAGCGCCAGGTCCGAACGGCGCCCCCGCCCTCGAACAGGCTCTGCGGCAAGTGCGCCGCGAATTCCGGTCGGAACCCTGGCGCCGACGACGCGTGATCGAAGCCGCCGACACGCCGACCGTGCGGGTGGACGCCACCGAAACCGGATCGGCGCTGGCGCAACTCGACGGATTCAGCGCCCGCGCGCCCCGATCCGATTTGGCGGCCGCCTTGACGCTGGCCATGCGGCTGGCCGGTTCGGCGGACGCCATTCTGGTCGTGACGGATCGGCCGCCTGCGGCGCCGCCGGAAGACCCGCGTCTGCGCTGGATCGCATTGGGCGCCGCAAGCGCCAACGTGGCCATTACCGACGCCTTGCGCGGACCGGACAACGCGGGCGGAGAAGTGTGCGTCACGGAAATCGCCAATTTCAGCGGCGAACAAAAAACACTCACGCTCTTTATGGAGCAGGGCATTCGTTCCGAGCAGGCCGCCCGGTTCGTCTTGGACGCTGGCGCCCGACAACGGGTGCGACTGAACGTGCCGGACGCGCGCGCACCGCTGACCCTGCGCTTGGAACCCGACGACGATTTCATGGTCGATAATCAAGTCGTTCTGTGTCCGGAACCCCTGCCCCGCCTCCCGGTTTCCCTGCGCATGCAACCCGAATCGTTACACGCGACGCTGCTGCGGAAGGCGTTGACGGCCGGCGGGCGCGTTGCGGGCGCGCCAACGGACGGCGCATCCTCCCCGCCGACGCCCGCCCTGATCTTCCGCGATGCCGCCGAGCCCGAGTCCGTCTATCCGCCCTGGACGGTGGTCCTGCACAGTCCACCGGAACCACAACCCTTCGCGGGACCGTTCTTGCGAACGACTCGGCATCCGCTCATCGAGGAGCTGGCTCTGGACGGCGTTCTTTGGGGCGCGCAATCGAGCTATCCGCTCCCGGGCGTGCCCGTGCTGTGTCTCGCGGACGGAACGCCGCTCATCGCGATCGCGGACGGACCCGTTCTGCACCTGCAATGGGCCCCGGAACAATCCACGCTTCAGAGAACACCCGACTGGCCCATCCTGATCGACAACCTGCTGGCGTGGCGAACGGAATCGCTGCCCGCCGGTCAACCACGCAACATGCCGCTGGGCGCCCGGGCCGTTTGGGAAAGCCCCGACAGCGGATTCGCCACGGTCCGGCATCCGGACGGCTCGGTCGCGCGCCTGCCGTCGCGGGAAGGCATGACGATATTCAAGCCCGATCAACCGGGTCTGTACCGCATCGAGCCGCCCCGTGGCGAAGCTTTCGAGACAGGCGTCAATCTGCTGGCGCCGGCTACATCCGATTTGCGCGCGCGCGGCGCGGGCGAATGGGGCACGCGCCTTTCGCCGGAAGGCCGTGTCGCCACGCGGGTGTCCTCGGCCGGCTTCCTGTTGCTGGCGGCTTTGGCCCTGTTCGCGGGGCACGGCTGGCTGATCGTCAAAGGGAGGGGCTTATGATTCGGCTTGTCGCACCCGTTTGGCTGGCGCTGGCGCTGCCGCTTTGGCTGCTGTTCCGGGGCCGATTCGGCGACCGGCGGCTCGGCCGAGCCCTGCGCTGGGCCGTCGCCATCTGTCTGCTGCTGGCGCTGGCGCGTCCCGTCGCGCACGTTCCCGCCCGCGAGGGCATCATCGTCGCTATTGCCGACCGCAGCGCGTCCATGCCGACCGACGCCGCCCGAACGCAACAGGAATGGCTCACGCGTCTGGAACAGGCCATGCCGGCCCGCTCGAAACTGGGCGTGATCGCCTTCGCCGAACGCGTCTCCATTGAACAGGCACCGCAAGGAGCCGGGTTCGGCGGCTTTACGAGCCAGCTCGACGGCCATGGCTCGACGCTGGCCGACGCCATTGAAACCGCGCTGACTTTGATTCCGCGCCAAGCTGCCGCCCGATTGCTGGTCATGTCCGACGGACTGCATACCGGCATCGACCCCATGAAACCCGTCATGACCGCCATGGCTCGGAACATTTCCGTAGACTATCGCTACCAGACACGGCCGGCCGCAGCGGATGTCGCCATCGAGGCCTTCGACGTTCCGTCCTCGCCCCGGCCCGGCGAGCGCATGGTTCTGACGGCTTGGATTCGATCGCCCCAGCCCGGCGCCCTACACCCCTACCGTCTGGAACGCAACGGACGCCTGCTCTCGGTCGGAAAGCGAACCATGTCCGGCGGACTAGATCGCGTGCAATTTGTGGATACCGCCCCCGAATCCGGCGTACTGCGCTATACGCTGACTTTGGAGCCGACGCCGGACGATCCCCGCCCCGAAAACAACACAGCTCGCGCCCTCGCGCGTGTGGACGAAGAAACGCCACCCCTTTTGTGTTTGTCCCCGAACCCCGAATCCGGATTGTCCGATCTTTTGCGGCGAAGCGGGGTTCGCATCGTCGAGCAACACCCCCGTGATTTCGATGGCTCGCTCGCGACCCTTTCGGCATTCAGCGCCGTTCTGATTGAAAATACGCCCGCCGCCGACTTGGGGCGCGCAAGCTTGTTCGGGTTGGCCGCCTGGGTTCGCGAGTTGGGTGGCGGTCTCATGAAAACAGGCGGTCGTCAAGCCTACGGGACGGGTGGCTATTTTCAGTCGCCCTTGGATCCGATGCTTCCGTTTTCGATGGAATTGCGACGCGAACACCGAAAATT
>SLMC01000159.1 GCA_007133745.1 Kiritimatiellia bacterium | reverse complement strand
CTGGCCGAAAACATCACGCTCGAAGACCGGCCGCGCACCCCGATGACCGCGCAGTCCGCCGAACGCGATGCCGACGGCATTCCCACGCAAAACCGGACGCTAATCGGCAAAGGCGTCTTGCGAACCTTCCTCTACGATCTCGATTCCGCCGGACTGGCCCATGCCGAACCGACCGGCAACGATCATTGCACGCCCTATTGGCCCTGCGTCGTACCGGGCACGGAGTCGAGCGAATCGCTGCTGCAGCGCATCGGCGACGGCCTGCTTGTCAAGGATCTGATCGGCTATGGGCAGAGCAACATCGTCAACGGCGATTTTTCCTGCAACGTCGGACTCGGCTACCGCATCGAAAAAGGCGAAATCGTCGGCCGCGTCAAGAACGCCATGATTTCCGGGAACATCTACGACCTGCTGAGCGGAACCGTCACGCTCAGCTCGGACACAGGCGACGACGGCCGTTTCCCCAACGCCATCGTCGAAGGCCTGGACGTCAGCGCGGGCGACTAAGGGCCCGCGCAAAAACGGTAACCGTGCACGACGCCGGTTGCCATGATATGGCAACTTTTCAATGCGCGGTGCGGAAAGGTTGCGGACAACACGGCATGCCTCGGCGTAGCCCGTAGGGCGAAGACGGGAGGTCGTCCCTCCATCAAAAAAACACGAGCGCATTTTGTTGTAATGCTGGCTGAACCGCTGTTTCAGGCGCTTGCAAAACTCTCATTTGCGACGATTCTGGATCCTGTTCTTGACACTTCTCCCGTTTTTTCGCATCTTCAGCTAACTGCAAGATTTGCAAAAATGTGCGCCGAAGGGGTCGCTCATGCGCGGGCCCTAAATTCGGCGCAGGTTTTCTTGACGGTTGCGCAACCCGGTCCGGGAGGATGACGGTGGCGGAGCGATACTACACGCATCTGAAATACGACGAGGGCAAGCTGGCGGAGCAACTGGCTTTGGAAGGGGTGGCGGCGGCGGATCTGTCGCCGTACGCCTTTCAGGCGCAGGGGCCGACAGGCATGCGTCCGTCGTTTGCCGATGCCGAGCAGGCGGACGCGTTCGCGGTCGGTTTTCTGAGGCCGCTGGCGCAGGGGCTGGCGCAGATTTGCGCGCAATACAGTCTGGTGTCGGACGGGGACCGGCTGCTGAGTTTCGTGGCGGCGATATTCGGACGGCACCCGCCGAAACGGCGTCAAGCGCTGGCGAAGCGTCTGTTCGAGGCGACCAAAGACCGCGCGTTCGCCATCGAGACGGACCAGCTCGGCTTTCTGCTGACGGCGGATCTCGACGAGGACCGGATTTCGTTCGATGCGGGCCTGTTGCGCGTGCTCAAGGAGGGGGTCTCGGCCGAGATTCTGCTGGCCACGCTGCTGGCGCGGGTGTTTTTCGGCTACTATGTCGGGCAGACCGACGAGGAGACGCTGACGCTGGCGGACGCGGAGAACACGCTGGCTTTGTTCGACAGCATCGAGGCGGCGGGCCACGATCCCGCTCCGCTGTTCCATTCGATCTTCCGCACCCTGCACGGGGTGCGCGAGCCGGTCGCAGGCACGTCCTTTTCCTACGTGGACTGTTTGCAAGCCAACGTCAAGAAGCGCGAGTACGCGATTCCCGATCTGATTGGCGGCCGCTACAAGCCGCTGGCGGTGCTGGGCGAAGGCGGGATGGGCATCGTGTTCCTGGCCAAGAACGAGGAGACCGGCTCGAAGGTGGCGGTCAAGATCACGAAAGGAAGCGAGGAGGATCTGGTCCGCTTCATCCGCGAAGTGCGGCTGATCCGGGACGTGAACCATCCGTACGTGATCGGGATCGAATCGTTCAACACCTACGGGGAATCGGGGGAGCGGCACGCCTACTACGCGATGCGCTACTGTCCGTGGCCGACCCTGAAGGATTTGCTGGACGAGGGGATCGGCACGGACAGCGAGCTGACAGGCAAGCCGAGCCTGTGGCGCCGGAATCCCGAGAAACACACGATGCTGGAATACCTCGGCATGCTGATCAACGTGCTGATGGGGCTGGAAGCCATTCACAATCAGGCGCTGGCGCATCGGGACATCAAGCCGGAGAACATCAAGTTCGATCCGCAGACGAAGACGCCGATCATCATGGATTTCGGGCTGGTCAAGAGCCTGCGCACGGACAGCACGACCTTGTCGTCGCTGTCGGTGTCGGGCGCGACGATATCGGGCGGGCCGGCCGACGCTTCGTGGGGGCAGACGCGGGCGGGCTCGATGATGGGGACGCCGGGCTACATGTCGCCGGAGCAGAGCGAGGACGCGGCGCGAGTGGACGAGCGCACGGACCTGTTCGCCGCGGGCGCGATGCTCTACGAGTTCATGACCGGCGAGCGTCCGTTCGAAGGCCGGAACATGTACGAGACGATCAGTCTCGTGCTGACGAAGGAGCCGACGCCGCCCACGCAACTGAATCCGGCGGTGGATCGGGCGCTGGAACAGATTATCCTGAAGAGCCTGGAGAAGGATCCGGCGAATCGGTACCAGACGGCGGAGGCGATGCGCGGCGCGCTGGAAGAGTACGCGCGCCAGGCGGAAGCGCGCCGCGCCGGTGGCGGACCAACCGCCGGCCGTGCGAAGAAAATGTTGCGGGTGCCGAAGAAAGGCATGGCCGCGCGTCGCGACGCCGCTGCCGCAGTGGCGGCCCCGGCGGCGGATCCCGCAGCCGACCGCACGGTAATGGCCGCGCCCGCGCCCGATTTCGTCGCGCAGGAGAAAACGGGCGGGGACTGGTCCATGGCCGCCGCCGACCCGGCGGCGGAGCCTGCGGCGGGCCAATCGGACCGATCAGTCGGAACGGACCGATCAGTCGGATCGGCCGGATCAGTCGGATCGGCCGGATCCGGCACAACCGCGAAAGCGCCTGCCGGCAAAGCCAAACGATTCGCGCTGATTGGCGCCGGGGTGGTCGCCGTTGCCGGATTGATCGCGGGTTTGGCGCTGCGCGGGCGCGACTCGTCACGCGCGGCGGATTCGGCGGGCGCGGCGGCG
>SLMC01000260.1 GCA_007133745.1 Kiritimatiellia bacterium | reverse complement strand
CGCAGAGGACGCACCCGTGAAAAAGGCGCTTCAAGATCAGCTCGATTATTTCACACGCATCCAGCGCTTGCACGAGCCTTAATGCGGGCTTCGCCCGCAACGCAAGTGTGGGGGTATGTGGGTTTGTGAGTATGTGGGTTTTCCCCACACACTTACGCACCCACACACTCACAAACAATCACGCCTCCAATGTCTTGTTTTTTTCGACGGGACAGCGTGATTAAGGCGCTAAAACGTTGCGGTCAGGCCGCCGCCGAGATAAGCGCCGGAGGCGGTTGGTACGCCGGGGAAATAGCCGGCATTCTTGTAGCCCGCTTTCAGGGCCATGCCCAGAGCGGGTCCAATCGGGAATTCGATCTCTCCGACCGCATTCCAGCCTGTGCCGTTGTACTGCGCCTCGGGCGCTTCCGGCCAATCCCAGATGTCGCCCGAAAACGAGGCTTTCGCCCGGGCGCCCAGCGTCAGACGATAGACGCCTGCGCCGAATCCGTAGGCGGTTTCGTCCGTCGAACGCAAATCGCGCCCGTACGCGCCGAAGACGGCGACAGGGGTCAGCAAATAGATGTCCAGAAAGCGGCTGACCGATTGCGGCTCGATCGAGCCCCGCGTGCCTACCGTTAGGCCGTAGCCGTCGCCAATCGGCAAGGCCGGCGCGGGCAGCATGCGTGCCCCCTTGATCGCATGATCCCGAACGTAGAAGAACATGGACGCCCACAGCATGGGGTCCAGCGCGTTCCACAGCGCCACGTCCTGAACTTGGCGATAGGACTTGTCCAGCAGCGGGTCGTCGAAGTCGATTTCGTAATCGCGCAGCCAGACATCGACGGGATCGGCCTCGCGGCGCGTGGCTTGCCGAGTCGCCAGATAGATGGCGATATCGTTGCCCTGCTCGAATTCATCGACAAAGGACGTTTTGTCTTCGGCATCCGCGCGACCGGGTTCGGCTTCTCTTGGCGCACGCGGTTTGCTGGTGGAGGCGATATAGACGGACAGATCCAGCTTGGCCAGCAGCAGCATTGTCGCCGACGATGCCGGAATCGAGCCGGGCCGGCACAGGTCCAGTCCGATACGGCGCGCCATGATCGAATTTGCCTCCGTTCCGCCCGCCGCAAGCGCCGAAAGCTGTTCCATGCTGCGCGGATAACGGTCGATCGTGGTATAGGCGCTGAAGTCCAGCCCGAATCCGTAACTGGGCTTGAGATTGTATTCGCGGCCGCGCGCGCCATGGCCGTGAACTTCATGCTGCAAGGTGGAAATCAGCACGGCGAAAGGCAGCTCGTAAGCGGGCGCCACATAGGGGAAGCGCCGGGTCAGGATCGAGCCCGCGTCGCTGACCGCCGTGTGCAGGGAAATCATGACGCGGCCACCGTAATCCATGGCCGGTTCCGTTTCGTGCCCAAGAAAATAAGGGCCGAACCGGGGTGCGGCCGGGTCTTCCAACGGCGCCGCCACGGCACAGACGCCGCCGAAAACAAAAAACGCTGTTATCAAGAGAGGCAAACGGGGTTTTGTCATACTGTACTCCTGAAGTAAGGCGCCCGAAGAACACAGGACAGGCAAAGGGTAATGCATTCTGACCTGGAAAGTCAAAAGCTAATTCACTGTCATCCCATGGAATAATGGAAGACCATAAGGGACACACGTGAATGGCGCTTAGTCCTGGAATAAGCCCTGGGACCGCGCCATAAATGACGAATGACGAAATACCCACTTGGGTGTTTCGTCATTGAATGGCACGCCTCAACGGTGTAGTTTGCGAACAAAAGACCTTATCTAAGGGCTCGCGCAAAAATAACTTCACATTTTGGCCGACGATGCATCACGGTCGGCGGCGTTGCGAAAACACGAAATATTGCAATATTCCTTTGTTTCCGCGCCTTGCCGACCGTGCGCCTCACCGCCCAAATCTGTGAATTAATTTTTGCGCGAGCCCTAAGCGCCATTCGGCGCAGTCCGAGGAAGCGTCCGCGAAACGTTTTTCAGGGCTAATGCTGGGTATTGACGATATTTATATCCGTCTCGCCGCCGTCAGTGGCGAGCGTAAGCTGCGCGTTAAAAACACCTGTGTTTTCCGTCAAGTCGCTGTCGATCAGATTGATGATGGCATCGTTGTCGGTAAGGCTTGCGCGTGGATTCAGGAAAAGCAACCCCGCGCCATCGTAATGAAGGGGAACCACCACATCTCCGATCCCCTCCCAGTAATCCTTCGTGTGAAGCGCGCCTGCGGTTAGGGATCCCGGCGGCATCCGATCGGGTGCTTCACGCCCGATCTCTTCAGCGGCAAGATCGATCCCAAGCGCGAGCAATAGTGAAAACAAGCCTAAGAAGTACAAACCCCTGGTTGCGATTGAAATTCGCTTTGCTTTCATATGTCCCTCCATTTTTTGCTGACAGGCTTTCCTAAACAGAAGGTCTGTCCCTGGGATTTCTCGAGACGACATCGGTTGGCAATCGCAACGGGGTAGCTTTAGGGAAACCGGGAATTGCGAGGATGCCAACCTTTTTCCATGACCGTTCACGGGCTTTGGACCCGTCAGTACGCCAGCGCCCCGCCGGGCTCGTCCCGGCGGACGCAGAGATTGGCGGTTGGCTACAGGCAAATCCCTCTCAGCGCCCGAGTTGAGCAAGGACAGAACAAGGTTCCCGACTTGCTCCATACGGGCTCTTATAGCCCCATTATTTGTTACAATGCATTTATTATGAGAGTTTTACCGACGCTTAGCGTCGGTGTAGCCTAATTATCGTTCTATCGGACTGAACCGATTGACCCCGCAAACAGAATCCGCCGCCTCCGCCAACAACAATGTCAATTCTCAAGGGTTGACCCTAATGGCACTCGTTTCCCTCATTTCTTCAGCCATCCGGTGCTCCTTCGGCGCGGCCTTCAGGACGTCGGCTGGAGGAGATAGGCTGGTCGTCGTTGTGTGTGACGTTGACTTGATTGTTCACCCAGTTTTCCAGCGGCTTCGAGAACCACAAGGGATCCGGTTCCGAGGGGCCGACGGCGT
>SLMC01000210.1 GCA_007133745.1 Kiritimatiellia bacterium | reverse complement strand
TGTGACGATCACATTCGAGACCAAGGGCTGGTGCGACGTCACGGTGGCTATCGAGCATGGAGAGAAAATCGTGAGGCACCTGGCCAGCGGCGTGCTGGGCCTGAACGCGCCGGAGCCGTTCGTGTGGAACGCGAAGGCGCAGACGATCGTCTGGGACGGCAAGGACGATGCGGGCGTGTATGTGGACGACAAGGACGCCGTGACGGTGCGCGTCTCGCTGGGCCTGAAGCCGCGCTTCGAGCGGACGCTGTACTGGTCGCCGCACAAGCGGGCCGGCGTCATACAGGCGATGGCGCCGGCACCGGAAGGCGTCTACGTGTTCGATGGCGGGCTGGGCATTGATCATATCCGGCTCTTCGATCATGACGGACAGTATGTGCGCACGGTTTATCCTTTTCCTGCCGAGAATGCGGAGAGGATTCCGGACCTTATTCGCCACACGCTGCCCGACGGGCCTTCGATACCGATCAAGCCCAATTTCTTGCAAACCACCTTCCTTGCCAGCGGCGACAACTGCTCGCCGCCCACTTACCGGGACGGCAGGTTCCGGAGCATTCAGCCCAAGGGAATTCAGCACCACGGCCATGGCGGTTCGGCGGGACATGCGCTGGCGGTAGCGGGATCGCGTTTGGCCCTCTCCGCGATCGGGTTGAGTCGGCTGTCCACAGACGGCAAGGACACGGATTTGCGCTTGTATGGGCCCATCGTCGGCAGGCAACTGGGCGAAGGCGAGAAACTTCGTTTCCGGGTATCCGGCGGCTCCGGGGGTGCGGCGACCATGCCCGGCACTCTTTCCGCCTCCGGCGGCGCCATGGTCGTGCACCGTACCGCCATCACGCCCAAGCGCACAGCGTTCAGTCCCGACGGACAATGGCTCTATTTGACCCGGCACATGGAGTATCAGGCTTCCGGCTGGGGCCCTGCCAGTCACTGGGGAGGGCACACCGTGCAGCGGCTGGCCTTTGCCGACGGCGAGCCGGAAACGTTTCTGGGCGGGGAAAAGCCGGGTCGGGACAACGGCCAGTTCGACATGCCCTGCGACGTGGCCACCGACGCGCAAGGCCGGGTGTACGTGGCCGATCACGGCAATCATCGCGTCCAGGTTTTCACGCCGCAGGGGAAATGGCTGCGCAACATTGCCGTCAAGCATCCGGCCGATATTACCGTAAACCAGCGCACGGGCTACATGTACGTCTTTTGTTGGTCTATGCCGCTGGGCCAGACGGGTGCCGGCTACTCGACCGGCGGCAAGGGACCCAACCGGCGAATATCCGAACCGCTGCCCGCCTACAAAAACCTTCCGCCCTCGTTTACGCGGCTTCACAAGTTCGCATCGCTGGAGTCCGACGCCAAGCCGATGCGCGCGTGGCAGCTTCCCGAGCCGGCCGCCAATCACGGGTTCGGAAACATCCGGGCCGTGGTGGATTGCTGGGCCGATCCGGTTTCCGTTTGGCTGACGCCCGATCCCGCTACGCGGGACTATCGCGGCAGCCAGGCGCCGAACAACATCCTGATTATGCGTCTGAAAGGCGATACGCTGGAACGGGACGTCCGATTTCACGAAAAAACCGTCCGCGCCGTGCGCCGGGCATGGCGGCCCGCGAATCAGCGTCCGCGACTCTATGTCAACCCGACAGACGGCGCCCTGTATGTGGGAGAGGTTTTTGCGGCGATCAACATGATCTCGTCCAAGGTCATTCAACAGGCCATGCGCATTGATCCGGAGACGGGCCGTTTGCGGACGGTGGAGCTTCCGTTCGACACCGAATCCATGGCTTTCGACCGGGACGGCTATGCGTACCTGCGCTCGCGAGACCAGATTGTGCGCTACGATTCCGAGAACTGGCGCGAAATCCCCTTCGATTACGGCGAAGAGCGTACAGGAGTTTCGGGCGGAAGCGGCGGTTCGCTGTCGCGTTCCGCGCGGCAGGTGATCAGCGGCGCGGTGTTTCCGGGCAACAAGGGCTGGCATCAGGGCGAGATGCATGTCAATGTCAAGGGCCAGATCGTGGTCGGGGCGCTCTACAGCGTGGATTTGGATTTGCGGACGGACACGGCGCAGGTGCACGACGGCGAAGCGTGGCGGCCGGAAGTGTATCCGGGCCGCTTTTATTCTCCGGGCGGCCGGTTTGGCGGGATGTTCGTGCATGTCTTCGATCGGCACGGCCGCATGCTGCACCAGGATGCCGTGCCGGGGCTGGTTTCCGTCCTCAACGGAGTCGCGCTGGACGAGCGCGGCGACCTCTATTTCATGGCTCATCGTACGCGGGCATACAACGGCGAGGCCGGGTTCAATCCGTCCACCGGCACGTTGATCAAGGCGACGCCCGGTCAGGTGCGATTGCTCTCGAACTTCGGCGCGCCCGTGCCGATGACCGTTCCGCCCGATCGTCCTCACGACCTGATGCAGATGCATCACCGTCGCCGCACCTGGGTCGAAAACGCGCACTGGTTCTACGGCGGCGCGGGGTTTGGGGCGGGGAATATCAACAGCGCCTGCACCTGCTGGAATGCGCGGTTCGCGCTCGACTATTTCGCGCGCAGCTTCACGCCGGAAATTGATCGCTACAACGTCGGCGTGCTGGACGCGAACGGCAACCTGATCCTGCGCGTGGGCCAGTACGGCAACGTGGACGACGGCATGCCGCTGGTTAAAGAGGGAGGTCCACCCAATCCGCGCTCGATCGGCCCCTCGACGGACTCGGGACAGGCAAGCGACGAAGTGTCCCTGTTCTATGCGCCCTACGTCGCCACGCATTCGGATCGGCGCTTGTTCGTTGCCGATCCCGGCAACGCGCGCATCGTCAGCGTAAGACTGGGTTATCATACGGACCAGACAATGGCGCTTAAGGATGTGCCGGACGAGGGGAAGTGAAGAAAGGGATGAGGGCGGAAACCTGAAACCTGAAGAGAGGGAATAAAGAAGGGATGAGGGCGGAAACCTGAAACCTGAAGAGAGGGAATAAAGAAGGGCTGAGGGCGGAAACCTGAAACCTGAAGAAGGCACGGG
>SLMC01000102.1 GCA_007133745.1 Kiritimatiellia bacterium | reverse complement strand
TTTCTCTTCGGCGGGACCTGGCCCGCCGCTCTTGGATGTGGATGGCTAATGGACACGCGCGCCAGGTCGCGCTGAACAAAGCGGCGCCAGGTCGCCGCACTCCAAACTTCAAGCCCAAAGGCGACGGGGACCCGCCTTCGCAAAGCCTACGGAGGGCAAGCCCGTCGCCCTCCAGGGCAATCCGGTTGGAGGGTGGCAAGGATTAGCGCCTAAACCACGTCTTCTTGCCGAAAAACACAAGAAGTTGGAGGCGTTATTGTATGTGAGTGTGCGGGTGAAAACTTACATGCTCTCAAACCCGCATGCCCGCACACTTCGGCGTGGCATGCGCGTATCGCGGCGAAAAAAAAGGTTGCCGTTCAACGCCTCTTTAGCTAGATTGATGCGCATTATGAGTCGGGGACGCATATTGCTAGTGGACGACGAGCCGATGGTGCTGAGAGCCATGGAGCGCGTTCTGAGCATGGCGATGACCGATTGCGATATTCTTAAGGCTGAAAACGGGAGCGAGGCCTTAGCCCTGTTCGAAACACAGCCGCCCGACATTGTGGTGACGGACATGTGCATGCCGAACATGTCCGGCAGCGAACTGCTCGATGCCGTTCACGAACGGCATCCGCGCGCCGCTCGCATGATTCTGTCGGCACGGGCCGGCAGCGAATACGGCTTGAGCGCGGTCGAGTCGGCGCACCAGTACTTCCTGAAACCGGGCGACATCGTCACGCTCGCCCAAAAGCTTCAGCGCGTGCTGTATCTGCGCTGTTTGATCCCGAACGAGGAACTTGATCGCGTCATAGCCAAGGTCGATACGCTGCCCAGTCTGCCGGACATTTATCTGGAACTGGAAACCGAGATCAATCGGCCGGAATCCTCCATTTATGCCATTGGAGAAATCTTGGAGCGGGACGTTGCCATGAGCGCCAAGGTGCTGCACCTGGTCAACTCGGCTTTTTTCGGGCTTCGCACGCGCATTTCTAGTCCGTCCCATGCGGCGACGCTGTTGGGCATGAATTTGCTGAAGTCGCTGGTTCTGGCGTCGCACGTTTTTTCCGCGATCGACAAGAACGATCCGCGACAGCCTTTTGTCGCATCGCTTTGGAAGCACAGTTTAAGCGTGGCGAACGCCGCGCGCAAGATTGCGCTTTTCGAGAAGGCAAGCCGCGAGATTGTCGAGGAAGCCTATATTGCCGGCCTTTTCCATGATATCGGCAAGCTGGTTGTGGCCATGAGCCTGCCGGACGCCCATGACCGCATTCAGCGGGAGATGGCCGAAGAGGACGTGACGGATGTCGAAGCCGAAACCGCTGTTCTCGGCGCCTCGCATGCGGAGGTTGGCGGTTATCTTCTTGCGCTGTGGGGGTTCTCGGACGAGGTTGTGGCGACAGCCGTTTTTCACGGGAAGCCAAGCCGATCGGCGGATGCGGCCGTTTTCGGCGCGCTAGCCTCTGTTCACGCCGCCAATGTCTTGAGTCGCGAAGCCGTCGCTGCGCCAAAGGGTTCCGGTCTGCCTCTGGATACGGTCTATCTGGACCATGCGGGGCTGTCCGCGAAGCTGGATCCGTGGCGCGATGTTGCGCTTTCCGCGTAACTCGCGCTTAGGCGGACTCGATTTGGCGCCAGTAATCGGAGCAATCGATTACGGTGCGCGTGCGCATCGCATCGTTCATGGCGAAGCAGGCGATCGCCGAGGCGACGCCTTCGTCGAGCGAGGCGCGCGGCTCGGCATCGTGCAGCATGGTTGCGGCCAGATCCTGTCCGAGAATCGCGTCGCCGCCGCCATGGCCGCCTTTTTTCAAATCGGTTGCGCGTTCCGGCTCCGCGTCGAAACCCACGCGCCGATATTCCAGCTCGCCGGTCAGCACATCGCCCCGGATGGCGCCTTCCGTGCCCAGCAGGAGCATGCGCCGTTCGGGGATGCCCGCCACGCAATTGGTATGGAACGCGGCTCGCGCGCCGCTCTCGAACTCGAGAATGGCCACCTGATTGTCCACGACATCGGTGTCGCCGGTAAAGGGATCGACGCGTTCGCCGCGCGTTGGCCAGCAAGTGAATGGCGAACGTCCGTCGGCCGAAACACCGATCTTCTCGGCGATGGCCGCGTGTTCCGGCACGAAGTAGTTGCGACCTCCGAACGAGGCCGCGTACCGCGGACGACTGCCCGCCATCCATAAAGCCAGATCGATGTCGTGACAGCATTTCTCGAGCAAGTGCGAGCCGCCCAGCTCCGTTTTGCGGCGCCACGGATGACTGTGAATATGGCCGCCATGATTGAATTCCAGCGTCTCGTTGAACTCCATGCTGATCAGTTTGCCGATACGGCCTTCATCCAGCCAGGTTCGAATCGTCCTGTAAAATTTCGAATGACGCAGCGTCAGGCCCAGCACGAAACGTCGGCCGCTGGCTTGCCACGCCTGTTTCATGGCGGCGACATCCGCCAGCGTTGTGGCCAGCGGTTTTTCGCAGAAGACATGCTTGCCGCCCGCGAACGCGGCCAGCGTATGCCGGGCATGGCAGTGGTTGGGCGAGCCGATCATGATCCAGCCGATATCCGGATCGGCTGAAAGCTCCTCGACGGAGCTGTACACGCGACCGTTCGGGCAGAGTTTTTCTTGTGCCGCCCGAACCGATTCCGGGTCCGGATCGCAGACTCCGGCAAACGTGACGTTGTCCGTGGCATTTCTTAAATGTTTCGCCACGCCCAGCAAACGCAATCCGCACCCGACCAAGCCTATTCGCACGTCAGACATTCGATGTCTCCTGTTTTTCGGTTTTGTTATTGTTTGTTCTTCATAATGCCGAACGGCATTCAACTGTCAAGCCGCAACGTACGCCTGGAGTAGGCCGTCCTCGGCCGTTTTTTTCTGCCGGCTGGGACCGCCGGCTCCAGCCGAGGTTGTCCGAAAAAGACCTTAACTCAGCAGTTGCTTCAAAACAACTTCGCCATGAGCGCCTTAATCTTTTGCCCTAATCTCTGGCGGATTAGAGCGAGGCACGGCTGAAAACAGCGCTTGCTAGCCCATGCG
>SLMC01000418.1 GCA_007133745.1 Kiritimatiellia bacterium | reverse complement strand
TGCCGCGGCGGGAACCGCGCGATCCTCGGCCACGATGAAGCGCATGCCGTTATTCAGTTGAAAACTTGTTGCCGGTATCATACGGTGTTCTCTTTCCGAACAATTGTATGTTTTTTGCGCCTTGCCGGTGGCTCCCATAGCAAGAGTTCAGGGTTCAGGGTTCAGGTTTCAGGGAAACATCGCATTAGGCTTCGTTCGGATACTACGCCGGAACAAATATTGGAGGGCAGCATGTTAAACCCCGAAACCCGAAACCTGACACCTGAACACTTTCAACGAAGCCGGCTAGGGTTAATTGATCAAACCGAGGTATCTCGCCGACGGCGCCTTTTCGGTTTGGGCAACAACCCCACTAAGGAACCATGAACCGAACTGAAAGTCAACTGAATCGGGACAAGAGATTTCGCCATGTCGTTTGGGACTGGAACGGAACGCTGCTGAACGACACCCGCGCCTGCGTGGAGGCTCTGAATGCCATCCTCGCGTGGCAGCAGCGTCCGTCCGTCACCGAAACGGAATATCGCCAAACATTCGGGTTCCCCGTTCAGGACTACTATCGCGGGCTTGGCCTGCCCTGCGAAGGCGCGCTTTGGGACGAGCTGACCCGCATCTTTCACGATCATTACGCGGTCGCCTCGCGTCGCGCGCCCTTGCGCGAAGGCATTCGCGACATCCTCGGCGCCTTGCGCGAACGCAACACGCCCATGTCCGTGCTGTCCGCCTGCGAAGCATCCATTTTGGAGCGGATGATACGCGAGCGCGACATACTAGACTGTTTCGAACACATCTACGGGCTGGACAACCTGGATGCGCATTCCAAGTTCGATATCGGGCACGCCTTGATGAAAACTCTGGCCATCCCGCCGTCGAATATCCTGCTGATCGGCGACACGACCCACGATTACGACGTCGCCTCCGCGCTCGGGTGCGCCTGCCTGCTGCTGGCCGACGGTCATCAAAGCGCCGAACGGCTGAAAGCCTGCGGCTGCGCCATAGCTCAAACGCCCGAAGCCATCCTCGAATTCATGGATGCATCGGATTGACAAACACGCCGCAATGGTGTTAGATGCTTTTTCTTCGCATCGAAATATATCCCGAAGTGTTTCCTTAAGAAGTTTTTGAACGGCACGGGGTTATGGATTCCGAACCCATAATCCACGGGCACGGAGTGTGCCTTGTTCCCAGGCGTCGGGCTTTGGCTGGCGCCAAAGCCCGACGCCTGGGAAATGGTTTCGCCATGAACATATACGCCGAATTAACCCGCACGTTCAACCGACACGGACTCCGCGCCATTTTAGCTGGCGGGCAAGCGGTCGTCCTGCATCGGCTAGCCGTGATGAGCAAGGACGGGGACTGGATACTCCGCGAAGACGACGAGACGACGGCTTTCATACTGAGCGTTTTGGAGACCTATGGCGCTCGCTACCGTTTTGGCGCGCCACTCGACACACGATGGCTTGCCGGCGGCTGGAGCTCGCATCTGGAATTTCGACACGGAGATATCCGTGTCCGGACCGATTTCGTCACGCGTCCCCCCCGACTGGACGCCCAGTCGCTGAAGCGGTTGTGGGAGAACCCGCCGTCATTCCCGATCCCCAGAGTCGAACCGCGCGAGCTGGCCGAAATGAAGAAGACAAACCGCGAAAAGGACTATGCCGTCATCGGCGAACTGGCGCGTATCATGGACAAGCTGGAGGATCGGATACTGTGTTCACGCAGTGCGCGCGATTTGCTCGACTTGGCGAACAGGCACCCTGATATCTTCGAAGCGCTCTCGTCAAAAAGGCCGACGCTTCTCGCCGCTAGCCAGGGGCTGGAAGCATTGGAAAGCGCGCTCGACGCGGAACGCCGACAATTGATTCACGCCAACGAGCGGCGGTTGGCTCAATATATGACGGTCGCCAAGCCATGGGCGGACATTTGGCCGGACATCGCGGCGGCCATCGACGGCAAGCCCTTGGCGGAGGCGCATAAAATCATGTGTTTACGTGCGGAGATATGTTTGCCCTGTCGCTTGGAAGGACAACCATCATGATGCATATTCGCGACGAATTTCTTAGCGAAGAAGATTTGGATCTCAAGAACTTGACGGACACGGAACTCGATGCGGTCTGGACGGCGTGGCTGAAACAGGCCCAGTCCACCAACGAACAGGATCGCGACAGCTATTCGCACGGCGTCTTTGTCCGCGAACCACCCCGAAAAAGCGCGGAACGGAAATCATGAGAAAAAAAATCGGGCGTTCATTGCGGCGCAAACGAAAAACCCGAGTCGGCATCGCCCTGGGCAGCGGCGGTGCGCGTGGCTGGGCGCATTTGGGTGTTTTGCGCGCGCTGGCCGACCACGGCATCGAGCCGGACATCGTAAGCGGCACAAGCATGGGCGCATTGGTTGGCGGCGTGTACGCCGCAGGCACGCTGGATGTTTTGCATGAATTCGCGCTGGATCTGGATTGGAAGGAAGCGCTCCTTCATTTTGTCGAATTCAACATTCCGCGATCAGGCATCATTGAAGGCGACCGCATTGTCGCGTTCGCGCGCAAGCATATCGCCCGCACGCGGTTTTCCGATTTGGCGAAACCGTTCCGGGCCGTCGCCACCAATTTGCAGGACGGAACCGAGATCGTCCTCTCGCAAGGCGACGTTGTCGAGGCCATTCGCGCCAGCATTTCGATACCCGGCATTTTTACGCCTGTCAAGATCGACAGCCGTTGGCTGGTGGACGGCGGCTTGAGCAATCCGGTGCCGGTCAACGTCGCCCGGGGTATGGGCGCTGAAACCGTGATCGCCGTCGATGTCGCCGCAATGAACCTCGATACGAAGACTAAAACCAAGCCGTCCCTCCCCGCACGCGCCCGGCCGGCGACGGATGCGACGCAAGACGGCCATCCGTTGCTCGCGCAGTTGAGGCAAAAGATGCGCTCGCGCGGCGGAAGCCTGCTGCCCGACGCGCTTCGGCGCTGGCTGGACAAGGACAATGGCATGAACATTTTCGACGTGCTAGGCCAGTCCGAACGCATCATTGA
>SLMC01000222.1 GCA_007133745.1 Kiritimatiellia bacterium | reverse complement strand
GCCGCCGATGGTCGCCAGATAGAAGCCGTTGTATTGTTTGCACGCCTTGCGGACGGCTTCGTTGCGGTTCCCTTTGGCCAGCATGACTCGGGAGGCGCCCTGTCGCATGAACTCGGGAACGTAGCGGTCCATACGCAAGGCCGTGGTCGGACCGAAGCTGCCGGTCGGCCGGCCCGTCGGGGTTTTGGCCGGTCCGGCGTAATAGACCGGATGTTCGAAAAACCATTTCGGCAGTTTGCGGCCCGCATCCATTATGGTTTTTAGACGGGCATGGGCGATGTCGCGCGCGACGATCAGCGTTCCGTCGAGATCCACGCGCGTGCCGGCCGGGCATTGCGCGAGCGCGGCGACAATCCGGTCCATGGGCTGATCGAGATCGATGGCCGCCGCAGGCGGGAAGGCCCGGCTTTCGTGTCGGTTCAGGAACCGCGCGGGTTTTCGCTCGAGTTTTTCGAGAAACAAGCCTTGCGCCGTGATTTTACCCAGGATGTTGCGATGGGCATTGCAACTGACGCCGATGCCGACCGGGACCGATCCTGCATGGCGGGGCAGACGCACGACACGGGTTTCGAGCGCGAAATGCCGTCCTGAAAACTGCATGCCGAGTCCCGTTTCGCGGCAGATATCCATCGTGCGATTTTCCCAGTCGGTATCGCGCCAGGCATGGCCGGCGGCCGAAGGGCGGACGGGCAGTCCGTCCAGGCAGCCCGTGGAGGCGAGCTTGACCGCTTTCAGGGTCATATCCGGCGACAGGCCGCCGATAACGATGGCCAAATGGTAGGGCGGGCAGGCGGCGACGCCGATGGCGCGGATTTTTTCGCGCAGAAAATCGGTCAGGTTTTTCTCGCTGTTGAGCAGGGCTTTGCTTTCCATGTGGAGCTGGGTCTTGTTGGCCGAGCCGGCCCCTTTGGCGATGAAAAGAAAACGGTAGGCCTGGCCGCGTTCGGCGGCGATATCGATGTGGGCGGGCAGGTTGGTTCCGGAATTCGCTTCGTCGAGCATGCTATGCGGAACCAGTTGCGAGTAGCGCAGGTTTTCGCGGGTGTAGGCGTCGTACACGCCATGGGCGAGATGGCGCGCATCGTCGGCGCGGGTAAAGATGCGGTCGCCTTTCCATGCCATGACCGTCGCCGTGCCGGTGTCCTGGCAAAGGGGCAGTGTTCCTTCCGCTGCCACGACGGCGTTGCGCAACAGGGCATGAGCCACGAAACGGTCGTTGTCGGACGCCTGCGGGTCGTCCAATACGGCTGCGATTTGGCGCAGGTGTCGCGTGCGCAGAAAAAAAGACACATCGCGAAAGGCCTCGCGGGCGAGCAGCCGCAAGGCGCGCGGATCGACTTCGACGACCGGGCCGAACGGCGTATGGCGGCGCGCGACGAACCCGCCCTCGATTTTACGGAAAACGGTTTTTCCGGCCCCAACCGGGAACAGAGGCGCATAGCGGAAGCGTGTCATAGGCCTGCCTCGTTGATGTCTTCGTAGCCGGCGGTTTCCTTGCGGCCCACCACGCCGACCAGCATGAATTCATTGGTGATGAAGTTATGCTTGTATTCCTTGATCAGCCGGAAGTTCTCGATTTGACCGGAACTTTTTACATGAGTGCGCGGACCGGTGCATTCTATGAAGTCGTCGCCTACGCCGATTCGATGTTCGCCTCCGGGTCCGATCGGGACGTCGGCGGCGATGACGGCCTTGACCTTGGATTCCAGCTCGTCAAGATCGATCGCGGGTTTTTCCTCGAAGCTGATCACGAATCCGTGCTTGACATCCGAATGATAGATGGGTGGAGTGAAATGATAGTCCTTGGCCAGAATCATCCACGTGATGTCTTCGGCCGAATGGGCCATGCGGCGATACTTGATGGTCTTGTCCACCACGGCCTTGATGCTGTCGGGTCGGGGTCCGAACACGGACGGGCGCGAGACGATGATCTCCTCGCCGATCCCGAAAATGATTTGCGCATTGTAGCCGAGCGCATGATAGATGATGTCGAAATGCTCGACGATGACGCGGCGGCCGTGGGCGATGGCGTTTTTGATGCTGTCCACGACCTCGAATTTCTGGCGGAAGGCCAGCTCGTAGCGGGCGTCGATATGGAAGGTATGGCCCGAGAAGAAATCGTCGGCGGTAAAGGCGTAGATTGGCGCGGATTTGACATTGACGCCGTCGTCGTCGTTCGTGAGTTCCAAGCCCGGAAACAGGCCCTTGATCAGGGTGGATTTTCCGGAGCCTTCCGCGCCGATGACACCGACGAGCAGGTCGGAAGGCAGCAGATAGCGTTGAGAGAGTTCGCCGGCCAGCATGTACAGGCGCGGCCCGCCGCGCGGCGCGTAATAAGCGGCGTAGATGAGCGTATCGCGATGGGACTGCATGCTCGACAGGTTCATGAGCGGGCCCCCGATCGGTATTGGAGCATGCGCAGGATGCGTTGCATTTCGTTGTTGACGATACAGAACCCCTCGTCGAAGCCCATGCCGGGCTTGGCCAGCATGCGGCGCGGACGGGCGGCCATGGCGGCGTGGACGCAGAGTCGTGCCGACAGGTCGGTTTCGTTGCAGGTTCCGCCCTGGTAGGCTTCCATGCGATGGGCGCGACAGTAGAGAACGCTCTCGACCGTGTTCTGGATGCCGCCCAGATCGGGGGTTTTGATTTGAACCATGTCGCAGGCTCGGGCGTCGGTGAAATCCCGAATGTCCTCGAGCGTGTTGCACCATTCGTCGGCCACGATTTTGACGCGCGCCCCCTTTTTCGAGAGCCGTTGCCGCAGATCGCGCAACGCCTCGATTTGGCGTGCCTTGCCGTCCATATCGACCGGGCCCTCGATGTAGAGCGGCAATCCGTTCGCCTCTTTTTCGAGAGAGGCCAGATAATCGGCGATTGTGTCCATGCGTGCGCCGAACGCGATGCCGAGCGTTCCGTACACGTCGATGTGCAGGGTCGGCGCATAACGGGACGAAGGCCGCAAGGTCCGAATGCGCCGTGCCAGCCAGCGGATGTAGGCTTTGAGCTTTTCGCCTTTCCGACCG
>SLMC01000186.1 GCA_007133745.1 Kiritimatiellia bacterium | reverse complement strand
TTTCGCGAAAACGCCCGATATCGAAACGCCGTCCGACGTTGTTCCGGCCGTCATGACCGAAGACGAAATTTTTCGTGAAATGGTGAGTATCGAGCGCGATCTGAAAAACATTGCTGAAGAGCGCGCCGACATTTATATTCAGATGGGCGAGAGCCGGGAAAAGGCCGAGAAGGAAAACGAGGAGGTCGCCCGGCTAGTTCGCGAGTTTCAGGAGGATCGCGCTATCCTTGTCGATCATCTGAATCGGTTGGAGGGCGTACCCGAGCGGCTTAAGGAAATCGAGTCCCTGCGGGAGGACAGCCGGACGCTGCTTGGCGAATCGAAGGAGATCAGTTCGGAATTGAAGGTGCGCAGGGCGGAACAGTCCGTGATCGGACGCCTGGACGATGTGTCCGATATGCCCGAGGTCGTCGAAGAGTTGAATGCGGATTTGGCTCGGCTGCAAAAGCGGCAAACGGAGCTTTATTCGAACATTAAACGCAATCAGCAGGATATGAGTCGGCTCCAGCGGGAAATCGAGGCCATTCACGACCGCGCGCGCAAGGACGACTGGCAAATCAAGGAACTGCACATGCGGGCGCAGGAAAAGCAATTGACGATGCAGGTGCGGCGCGACGCCGCCGCCGGAACGTGGGATAGCCGCCAACGTCTGAATGAACTGGACGAACACCATAAAGCACACTTGGCCCGGCATCGGGAACTTGAAACACGGCTGTCCGATCTGAAGCCTTAGTGGCCTTTCAGGGCAGCGATGCCCGCTTTTGCGCGCGCTTTTACAGAAAGAGAAACTACGAAACACGCGAAATACGCGAAAGTTTTTCCTTCGGAAAACAAAGGCCTTTCACTTTCGCGCTTTTCGCGTGTTTCGCAGTTGAAAAAACTTTGGGTTGCTGGCGTCAATCCGCTTTGACCGCCGTCGAACGTGGAAAGTGGCATGTTGAATGTAGGGTGGACTTTCAGTCCGCCCATGAAGATGACCGACTGAAAGTCGGTCCTACGGCGCAAGCGAAAACGATCCTCTTTACTCCATGCATCTGTGAACTCTGTGGTGAATGAACGGCCTGATTTAGGTTCAGTCCGTCAAAAAAACAGAAAACAGGAATTGACGGCATGCGCGAAAATGTGCAATAGTGTTTTTTGGCTTGATAAACGCAAGGAGGGAAACGCAATGAAACGATGGGCGAAACGTTCGGTTGTGCTTATGGCGATGACGCTGGCGGTTGTTTCCGGATGCGAATGGGAAATGTCAGACGACGGCGAATATTGGAACAACCGGGTGGCCTGGGTCAATTTCAGCGGGGTCTATCGGCATTCGACCGGCGTGGTCGTAACCCCAACGCCGGGTGACGACGATGGCGGCATGATTCCGCCGGGCGGCGGCGGATTAGCTGAAATCCGCAACGAAGTGGTTGGAGTCGGCAATACCGTTGACCGCACGTTTTCAGGAACGCTGGCCGGTCGGCCCGTGTATCCCCGAACCTTGACGATTACGGACGGAACGGAATCGTTCGAGGATGCGGATGGCGACGGCATTTTCGAGGGCGACAAGGGCGGGACGGGCTCCGTCAACTACAATACAGGCGTGTTCACAGTCACGTTCCTGCTGCCGCCAGCGGCAGGCGTGAATGTTAGGGCCACATACATTTACTGGGTGGGCGAAGACGGCGAAGTGGAGCCCGATCCGACTCCAACCGATCCCGATGCGCCGGCAGTCAAGGTCATTCGTCGCTTGACCGTCGTGCAGGACGGCAACATGCTGTTCATGACGGATGCCGACGGCGACGAATATCGCGGCCAAATGGGCCGCGTTTCCACGTCGGGCGGCGATATGACCGGCAGCACTTCAGGTCATGTTGTGGCCAACTTCGAGGTCAGGGGCGGCGGCATACGCATCGTCGGCGCTTTCGAAGGCGCCTACACCGCGCCCGATGCCGAGGAAGGTCGCGCTCATGGCGTCATGGTTGACCGCTGGTTGCGCGGCACATGGTTCAACGCCGCAGGCGATAAGGGCAATCTCGACTTTGCCGGCGCGCGATAACGCTATCTCATGGACATGCGCGTTAAAGATTTCGACGAATTCAGGAGACCCAGTCGCAAGCCATGGCTCTTGCTCCTGATCCTTGTGATTGTCGGAGCCACGCTCTTGCAACGCCATGGGTGTCGCCGCTCGGATGCGCCCGAGCCTGCTCGTGACGAAGCGCCCGAACCTTCCGTTCTCGCGGATGCGATCGATCGGACGGATCGGGCCGATCCGTCCGATCCGTCCGAAGAGACGCCCATTCAAGTCGAAACGCCCGCCGATCTTCAGCGGCTAGTCGAGCGCGCGGGCGAACGCGAAAAACAGGACGATCTGGTCGAGGCGCGTCGCCTCTATCTCGCCGCGCTAGCCCGAGCTCGCGCCCCGGCCATGGTCCGCGACGTTCAGGACCGGTTGGGCCGCGTCAATATCAACCTGATCATGACCCCGCGGCCCATGCCCGAAAAAGAGGACTATGTGGTTAAGCGTGGCGATTTCGTTCAGAAGATCGCCCGGCATTTCGGAACCACGACGGACCTGGTCGAGGTGTCGAACAACATCCGCGACCGCAATCTCATCCGGGCAGGCGACCGTTTGCGGGTCTTCACCGGAGCGTTCTCCATTCACGTCTCCAAAACCAGGCGGGAATTGATCGTTTCCATGAACAACGCCTTTTTCAAGCGCTATGCTGTCGGGATCGGCAAGCACGACAAGACGCCTGAAGGCACGTTTGTCATAGCGGAAAAACAGAAGGAGCCCGTCTGGTGGCCGGCCGGCCGCGAGATACCGTTCGGGCATCCCGAGAACATTTTGGGCACGCGCTGGATGAGCCTGCGGGCGACCGGCACGACACCGGATGTGCGCGGCTACGGCATTCATGGCACATGGGAACCCGAGTCCATCGGCAAAGCCGAGAGCGCCGGATGCATCCGCATGCGCAACAGCGAGGTCGAGGAGCTTTACACTTATATAACGATCGGCACGCCCGTAACGATCGAGCCGTGAACCTT
>SLMC01000327.1 GCA_007133745.1 Kiritimatiellia bacterium | reverse complement strand
TCCAGACGATTCATGGCGGACTCAATGTAGTCGAGACAAAACACAGGGAATTTTTCCGGGCCCACGCTTTTTCTGTATTTTTGGGCCGCACGGAACAGTCCGTTCCGTCCCGCCTCGACATAGGCGTTGATGTCGGCTTGCTTGTTGGATCGCTTCCTGGCCAGAGTCATGATCAGGGGCAAGAATCTCTTTGCCAACAGGTTTTTTGCGACCCAGTCTCCTTTTTGAGCTGTCAAGATTTCCGCTTCCGAAACCTTGGTTTTCGTTTGCGGCCCCGCCGCATTGTTTTGACCCATATTCAGTGGGATTTTCATGAATCGTCTCCTCTTGGCAACGGACGATGGTCGCGGATGTCGGCGGCCGGGATGGTGCGAAAAACGCCGGGCGCAATTTCCAGCCTCACGTTTCCGCCTTTGACTTCGACCAGTACCCCGAGCAGTGTGCCTGAACGCGTTCGAACTTCGTAGTCGGGGACGAATTTTCTTTGCAGTTCGTGCCGAACGGTTGCCGTCCGGCCGCGTTCGATTTCCACGTGAAACCGTTTTTCGTGACGGTCCCGCGCCCGCAAGGCGATTTCCCTTTTGCCCATGGCAACCCCCTCGATGGCGAGCGGACGGGACTGTTCGCCTTCGCCCTGGGTCGTACCGGCCAGTGTGCCGTCGATAAAGACCTGTATGCCCGGGGGGGTGGTGACGATTTGGAGCGTGCCGACATTGCCCGGCAGCCTGAATTCCTCGGTGGTCTTTGCGGCTCTCGCCAGAGTTACGGTGCGGGCTACGGTTTCGTGCTCGGGCGCTTCGGCACGGATCCGGTACGAGCCGGGCGGCAGGTTGTCGAGCGTGACCGGCGCTTCGCCTCTGAATTCGTCGTTGACGTAAACCCTGGCTTTGGTCGGGATGGACACGACGGTCAGTTCGGATGGAATGGGTTGAAGCGTTACGGCCAGTTCACGGTCTTCGCCTGCTACCAGCCGCACGGTATCCTTGTAGGGGTGGAATCCGTCCATGGTCAAATCGACGGAGGCTTGCCCTTCGGGGATATTGGCGACCCGGACGGGGGTTACGCCCCTGTCCAGGCCGTTGACGCGAAGCGTTGCGCCGGGCGGGGTTGTTGCGATTCGCAGTGCGGCGGTGTCGGATGTAAGGGAAAAATTGACGCGCTTTGGCGTGCGTCCATCAACCGTCAGCTCGGTTTCCCTGGGCCGATGCCCCGCTTTCGAGAGTTGGATGCGATATTTCCCGATCGTGAGATCGGTCAATAGCGCAGGCGTTTTTCCGCGATGGGCGCCGTCAATGACAATGTCCGCGTCGGCCGGATCGGAATGGACCAGGATGAGCCCTGTGATCGGCTCCATGTTCAACTGCAGCGCCATCCGTTGGCCCGGGGCCAGTTCGAGCGTGCGGCGCAATTCGCGGTAGCCGGGCTTTTTCGCCACAAGCAGGTGGATGCCCGGTTCCAGGTCGGTTCGCGTTACGGGCGAGGCGGGCTGAATGTCGCCGTTGATCGTTATGACGGCATCGGCCGGATCCATGACGATATGCAGGTGGCAAAGCGTGTCCTGCGAATCGGCGGGCGACGGCGCGACGAGCGCCGCGAACAGCGCCATGGACGCTGCCGCGATGCGCAGGCATTGAATTCCAGAGCATGTCATGGTTCGCAATCCTTTCATCGCCGTTCTTGTGCTTCGTAATGCGAGAATCGCACGCCCCGCCTCAAATCACGCACCCGCAGACGTTTGCGCACTCTCGCAACGAACCCCTCTCTTATTCCAGGTCTAGCGTCGGCCGCGTTGTCGGTTTTCGACTTCCAGCAGCAGGTTGCGTGTGTCGCGGTAGCGGGAATCGTTCTCGTCGGGGATTAATTCCAGTATGATGCGCAATTGTTCGGCGGCCTCCTCCCACTGCCCGAGATTGACGGCGCGAGACGCGCGGAAATTGTGTTCGGTGTACTTTTCCTGAAGCAGCTTCGTGCAGTCCGAAAGCAAGGTCAGGCTTTCGGCGTAAAAGTCCGGCTTGGGCTCCACGGAACGCAGGTCCATGTGCGCCTGCTTGAGGCTGACGATGGCCTCGTGAAGATTTTCGTTTTTGACGTCTCGCTGATGATAGAGCCGTTGCGCGCGCTCGAAAGCGTCTTCAGCCATTTGGATCAGCTTTTCGCGTGGAAATTGCATGGCCCACAGGCCCAATTCCGTCTTTCCGAAAACTTCGATTTTTTCGCGCAGGGCCTTGAAGGAGTCGGGTTCCGGCCTGTTGCGCACTACCGAGCGATGCGTTCTGTTGTCCAATGTCATAGCCAAGTCCCATAGATTGAGAATGTTGGGCTGGAACCCGACATAGTCCTCTTTCAAAGTGAAAAACGCCGTATCGTGAATATCGCGGATCAGGCCGGCGATTTTTCGTTCGTCGAGACGGGTTTCTTCGAGAAGACGCCGTTCGTTCATGATGTCGTCCACCTGAACCGTCAGCATTCCTTGGCGATCCAGCGTAAGTTTGTACCGGAAAATGTTTTCGGGCGAGGCCTCCACTTTCTCGTAATCGATTTCCAGTGTTTGCGGCAGTTGTCCGGTTGGGGCGACGACGGGGCGCTGAATCTCGTCGGCTTGTTGTTCAAAGTGTTTCCAGAGCCCGCCCGCAACCGCGAGGGCGGCCAACGCGATCAGCAGAACGATCAGGCGCTCGCGCATGGATTTCTTCGAGGGTGTTCGCGGAGGAGCGGCGGCATTCAGTCCCAAATCCACAATGGGCGCGCCTTTCGCATCCGAGGCGACGGATTCCGGCAGAGGACGGTCGCTGACGACCTTCATGACCGTATCGCCCACGGCGATCGAGTCGCCCGTGTGCAGCAGGCTTTCTTCGATCGGTTTCCCGTTGACGAATGTTCTGTTGGCGCTGCCCAGATCGGCGATCCACATGTCGGCGTCCGCCTTGAAAAACACGCGGCAATGATGGCGGGACAGGAGCGGGTCGCCCAGGGTCACATCGTTTTTGGACGAGCGGCCCATACGCGCACCTGCCGGGGGAATGGCGATTTCCC
>SLMC01000099.1 GCA_007133745.1 Kiritimatiellia bacterium | reverse complement strand
GTCTTCTAGTAGGGTAAGGGCAGAATGTGGAAGGAAGGTACGGTCACAACACGGTTCACTGTCATCCCATGGAATAATGGAATGGGGGAATGTTGGAACAATGATAGCAAGTGGAAACGGCGATTTTTTCCGTCGGAAACTCTGCAACGCATTGCGCGACCGGCAAACGGAAGAAAAAGATCCGACCACTGGCTGTAAAGGGTTTACAACATTCCACTTTTCCAATAATCCATAATTCCAGATGCTATGGTATGATACTGGAATAGATTCAAAGGGAGGAGCTATGGAAAAAACGCCACGTAACGGGAACGATGTGGAAACGCTGCTGAAAGAGGTATTCGGGTTCGACCGGTTTCTTGCCGGGCAGCGCGAGATTGTCGACTGTCTGCTGGGCGGCCGTTCGGCGCTGGCCGTGTTTCCCACCGGCGCGGGCAAGTCGCTTTGCTATCAGTTGCCCGCTTTGGCGCTGGACGGCTTGACGCTGGTGGTTTCGCCTTTGATCGCGCTGATGAAGGACCAGATCGATGTGCTGGTCGAAAAAGGGGTCCGCGCGGCGCGGCTGGATTCCAGTCTGACGCCCGAGGAGACCCGTCGGGTGTGGGACGATCTCGGGAACGGTCGTTTGAAGCTGCTGTACGTGGCGCCGGAACGGTTTGCCAGCGAACGGTTTCTGCAACGATTGCGCCGGTTGACCTTGGCCATGATGGTGATTGACGAGGCGCATTGCATCTCGGAATGGGGCCATAATTTCCGGCCCGATTACCTGAAACTTGCGGCGCAGGCGCGCGCGTTGGGTGCGCAACGGGTTTTGGCGCTGACGGCCACGGCCACGCCGGCCGTGGCTGAGGATATTTGCCGCAATTTCGAGATCGAGCCGGACGCCTATGTGAACACGGGTTTTCATCGGCCGAATTTGCTCATGCGAGCGCAGCCTTGTCGTGCCGCCGAGCGCGACGCCTTGTTGTTGCGGCGTTTGCGCGAACGTCCGTCCGGCGCCGCCATTGTGTATGTCACGCTCCAGAAAACGGCCGAGCAGGTGGCCGAGCGGCTTCAGGAGGGCGGGGTGAGCGCCCGTGCCTATCATGCGGGCATGGACGCCGACAAGCGGCATGCCGTGCAGGACTGGTTCATGGCGTCGTCGGATGCGGTGGTCGTGGCGACCATTGCGTTCGGCATGGGGATCGACAAGCCGGACATCCGCTATGTCTATCATTACAACATGCCGAAATCGCTTGAAAACTACATGCAGGAAACCGGGCGCGCCGGGCGGGACGGCTTGCCGTCGTGTTGCGATCTGCTGGTGTGTCCGGACGACATCGCTACGCTCGAGAATTTCACCTATGGCGATACCCCGACACGCGAAGCGGTCGAAGGGCTGGTGCGTCATGTGTTTGATCAGCCCGATACCTTTGCCGTATCGGTCTATGCGCTGTCGTCCGAATACGATATTCGGACTTTGGTGGTCGCGACGCTTTTGACGTATCTGGAGCTGGAAGGAATCATAGTGTCGACGGGTCCGTTTTATAACGAATACAAGTTCCAGCCGCAACGGTCGTCGGCGGAGATGCTGGCCGATGTTGACGAGTCGCGTCGTCGGCTGGCGCGTGCGATGTTCGCCCGCGCGCAGAAGGGGCGAACCTGGTTTTCGCTGGATATTGCCGCCGTAAGCAAGGCGTTGGACGAGCCGCGCGAGCGGCTTGTGGCGACGCTCAACGGTTTCGAGGAGCGGGGCGATTTGGTTCTGAAGGTGGCGGACGTGCGGCAGGGCTATCGGTTCGCGCGGCGGCCGGAGTCGGCCGATGCGCTGACACGGACGATCGACGAGCGATTTCGGCGTTCGGAGGCGCGCGATGTGGCGCGCATCGCGCAGGTGGTCGAGATGGCCGCGCTGCCGTCCTGTACGGTGCGGGCCGTGCTGAACTATTTCGGCGAGATGCTCGATGCGGATTGCGGCCATTGCGACCGTTGTCTGGGCGAGCCGGTCTCGCCGATGCCGACGGTGGAAGCGGCGGATTTTGGCGAGCAAGACCGCGCTCTGGTCAAGGCGCTGGCGCGCGAAGGGCATGCGGCGTTGGCGAACCCGCGTCAAATGGCGCGTTTTCTGTGCGGCTTGCCGTCGCCGGCCGCCTCGCGCGCCCGGCTGACGCGCGATCCGCGCTTCGGCTGTTACGCCCTGCGCCGCTTTGCGTCGGTGTTGGCCTTTGTCGAGCTATAAGACGGGGGCGGTTCCGACTTTACCCGTGTTATCAACGAGATGAGCGTTAGAGCTTGACGCCCGGCTTCGCGCACGTGTAATATACGTGCAGTTTTTCAGAAAGGCGGTGTGTGATGCAAAAGAAATTGACGCTTACGATAGATGAAGATGTCTACGCTGGCCTGCGCGAGGTCATTGGTCCGCGCAAGATAAGTCGCTTCGTGGAAGAACTTGTGCGCCCACACGTCCTCAAAACAGACATCTATGAAGGCTACCGAGCCATGTCGGCGGACCGTGTTCGGGAATCCGATGCGCTTGATTGGGCTGAATCGACATGCAAGGATGTGAGTGATGAAGCGATCTGAAGTCTGGTGGGTCAATTTTGATCCTTCGGTCGGCGGGGAGATACGGAAGCAGCGTCCCGCCGTGATCGTCAGCAACGATGCGGCAAACCGTTTTCTAAACCGTGTGCAAGTTGTGCCGCTGACAGGGGCCACCGACAAGCTCTATCCTTGCGAAGCTTATGTGACATTGGGTGGTAGACAGTCCAAAGCAATGGCGGACCAGTTGACCACGGTCAGCAAGAAACGGTTGATTAACAAGGCCGGATCGCTCTCTTTTCCGGACATGGAAGCCGTTGCCCGCGCAATCACGACACAACTGGACATATGACGGACAGGCAGAACAACACATCGGAGGGTATCGGACGCTAGCGCGCCGGAATCCTCAATGTGTACGTTATCATCTTCCAGGCTGAAGGCCTGACGCATCTCAGCGCGGGGTGCAACCCCGTGATTAGCTCGCCGCACCTCACAACTCCGCGTCCCGTCCGCCGCTTCGAG
>SLMC01000436.1 GCA_007133745.1 Kiritimatiellia bacterium | reverse complement strand
CGCCGTTAGATCCGATGGTGTTCACGAGGCCGTTTGCGGCACAGGGGAAATGTCACAAACCCCATCGTTACCTTTGCCGTAAACTGACCGACGGAATAATGGCGCCAAATTGTTTTTCGAAACCCCCCGCCAAAACATCGCCGAGATCAGGAATCTGAATTTGTGTAGTACAACGAGGGCAGCGCCCCCGGCTTTGTTGCATAACCCCTTTGGGGTTGGCGTCCAATCATCTTTTCTGAATTTCGAACACCGGTTCCACCGGTGGTTCTGATTCCTGCCGATACGTCCGAAATTGTGTTGCGGGCGGCGGGCGCTCTTGGTATCTTTTCCCCTCAAATCCGCGCAAGGGCCTTGCGGCAAGGGGTCCGAAAGATGCGGGAGTTCGAGGGCGGACAGGAAAGGAGCCGAGCATGATTCCACGGTATACGGGCGCCGAGATGGGCGCCATCTGGACGGACGAGAACAAGTATCGCATCTGGCTTGAGATCGAAGTTTTGGCGTGCGAGGCCATGCATAAGCTGAGGCTGGTTCCCGCCGCCGATTTGGCGCGCATCAAAAAGCGGGCGCGTTTCGATGTGGCGCGCATCGAGGCGATCGAGGCCGAAGTCAATCACGATGTCATCGCGTTTCTAACCAATGTGGCCGAGTATGTGGGGCCGTCGGCACGCTATATTCATCGCGGCCTGACCAGCTCCGATGTGCTGGATACCGCGCTGGCCGTGCAAATGACGCAGGCGGCCGACATTTTGATTCGCGATGTCAAGGCGGTGATCAAGGCCGCCGCCGCCAAGGCGCGCACGTACAAGCATACGCCGATGATGGGCCGTTCGCATGGTATTCATGCCGAGCCGATTACGTTTGGCCTTAAGATGGCCGTCATGTTTGACGAGTTTAATCGTGCTTTGCAGCGCCTGAAGTCGGCGCGCGCGACGGTGGCGACAGGTCAGTTGTCCGGCGCCGTGGGTACGCACGCGCACTTGGATCCCTTCGTGGAACGCTATGTGTGTCGCAAACTCAAGCTGAAACCCGCCCCGATTTCCACGCAGGTGCTGCAGCGCGATCTGCACGCCGAATACATGGCCGCCATTGCGCTGACGGGCGCGTCCGTTGAACGCTGGGCGGTCGAGTTCCGGCACTTGCAGCGCACCGAAGTGCGCGAGGCGGAAGAGTTCTTTTCCGTCGGCCAGAAAGGATCGTCGGCCATGCCGCACAAGCGCAACCCGATCACTGCGGAAAAACTGACCGGTCTGGCCCGGCTCCTGCGCGGCAACCTGATGGCCGCGCTCGACAACGTGGCGCTGTGGCACGAGCGGGATATTTCGCACTCGTCCGTGGAGCGCGTCATTCTGCCCGACAGCACGATCGCTCTCGATCACATGCTCACCCAGCTCGCGAAGCTGGTTAAAGGGCTTCAGGTTTATCCTGAACGCATGCGTGCCAATATCGCGCTGAGCCATGGCCTGATCCATTCCCAGCAGGTTCTGCTCCTGCTGACCGACCAGGGGTTCAGTCGCGAGGACGCCTATCGTCTGGTGCAGAAGCACGCGATGCGGGCCTGGAACGAGTCCGCGGATTTCCGGTCGCTGCTGGAAGCCGATCCTGAGATCGCCGGCAAGGTTTCGGCGAAGGATTTCGACCGGGTTTTCGATCTCAAGGCCCATTTCAAGGATGTGGATCGGACGTTCAAGGCGGTTGGGCTTTAGAATCCGACCCGAATAGCGCTTAGATAACGCTGTTTGGGACCGAATTTGAAGATTGGCATTGAGAATCGTTGTATGTGGGTGTGTGAGTGTGTGGGTATGTGGGGAAAGCGAGAACTGGACAGGCAGGGTTGATCGTTCTCAATCTCACAAACTCACGCACTCACATACCCACACACTTGGGTTGCGGGCGAAGGCCGCCTTGAAGGGAGGATGTTGATGAAGGCTATTATGGTGATGTACGATTCTCTGAACCGGCATATGCTCGAGCCCTACGGGTGCGATTGGACGCATACGCCGAATTTCAAGCGTCTGGCCGAACGGTCGGTTACGTTCGACAACTGTTACGTGGGCTCCATGCCGTGTATGCCCGCGCGTCGGGAATTGCATACGGGCCGCTACAATTTTCTGCATCGTTCCTGGGGCCCGATCGAGCCGTTCGACGATTCCATGCCCGAAATGCTCAAGAACCATGGCGTGTATTCGCATCTGATTACCGATCATTATCACTACTGGGAAGAGGGGGGCGCCACCTATCATACCCGCTACAGTTCATGCGAACTGGTGCGCGGCCAGGAAGGCGACTATTGGAAAGCGCATCTGCCCGACAACATCGATCTGCATCCCGACGGATGGAACTGGCGGTTTCGCAAGTCGTCCGAAAAGGATCCTCGTCACGGCACGTTGCGTCACGATTACGTCAATCGTCATTATATGGACAAGAAAGGCCTCGGATTCTGCCAGGCTCGGACGTTCGATTTGGCTGCGGAATTTCTCGACGTGAACCATGGCGAAGACCAATGGTTCCTGCAGGTGGAAACCTTCGATCCGCACGAGCCGTATCATGTGGACGAAACCTTTCGGAAGCTCTACGGCCTGGACGATTCGGTGGATTTCGACTGGCCGCCTTACGGGCCTGTCGGCGAGCATCGGGATTTGGTCGATCCGCTGCGCAAGGAGAACGCGGCGCTGGTCAGCATGTGCGACCATCATTTGGGTCGCGTGCTCGACCTGATGGATCGCTACGACTTGTGGAAGGATACGCTGTTGATCGTCAACACCGATCATGGCTTTCTGCTGGGCGAACACGATTTGTGGGCCAAGTGCGCCATGCCGTTCTACGGCGAGATCGCGCACACGCCGCTTTTCGTGTGGGATCCCCGTGTCGGCGCGGCCGGAGAACGACGGAAGGCCCTTGTGCAGACCATCGATTTGCCGGCCACGATTTTGGATTTCTTCGAGTTGCCGTTGCCGCCGGACATGCAGGGTCGTCCTTTGCGTCAGACGATGCTCGACGACTCCCCGGTTCGGGAGGCCGGATTGTTCGGCATTCATGGCGGGCATGTCAACGTGACGGACGGACGGTACGTTTATATGCGCGCGTACGCAGGGGAAAGCAACGCGCCGCTTTTCCAGTACACGCTGATGCCGACCCATATGAAACACACGTTTGCCGTCGAGGAGTTTGCGGAGGTCGAACTGGCCGGTCCGTTTTCCTTTACCAAGGGGTGCCGGGTCATGAAAACGCCGTCCGGGTACCGCAGAGGCAACGTTCCTCAACGCCGATGGGGCACGCTGCTGTTCGATCTGGAAACCGATCCCCGGCAGGAGCGTCCATTGCGCGACGACGCATTGGAGCGGCGAATGACCGATTTGCTGGTCCGTTGCATGAAGGCCAACGATGCGCCGCAGGAACAGTACGAGCGTTTGGGATTGGTTGATTCGACCGCGCCGGCCGCCGACTGATCACTTTGGTAGCGTGCGGCCGAATGTTGCCTTAAGGCGCTGTCGCAATTTGAATGAATAGCATGCAACAGCCAATGACCACTAGGCCGATTGAATATCCAACAGCCAACAAGGAATCACCAATGACCAAGGGAAGAGAATTCGATCTTCAAGAAGGGCAGGGCGCGGTAGTGCCTCTCACCTTCTAAATTGGATATTCCTTGTTGGCTGTTGGGTGTTCAAGAAGGGGGAGGACAAACGGTTTGCCGCACAACTGGGGCAAAATTTTTGACAGAACGGGTTTTAAACGAAGGAGTTCCTGTGAATATGAAAAAAAAGAATAGCGATCAGGTATCCGCCTATGCGCAGGCGGGTGTGGATATTGATGCGATGACGCAGGGGTTGAAGTCGGCGAAAAAGATGATTCGCCGAACGCAGACGCGCGGGGTGCGCGGCGAGATCGGGGCCTTTGGCGGTTTGTTCGAGTCGCCGGGCGCCGGCAAATTGCTGGTGGCCAGCACGGACGGGGTCGGCACCAAGCTGAAGGTGGCCGCCATGGCCGGTCGTCATGACACGGTCGGCCAGGATTTGGTCAATCATTGCGTCAACGACATTTTGGTTCAGGGCGCCAAGCCTTTGTTTTTTCTCGATTACCTCGGCGCATCGAAACTTGAGGGGCCTGTTTTTCAGGAGGTGGTTCGCGGCCTGTGCATTGCGTGCAAGGAAAACGGATGCGCCTTGCTGGGCGGCGAGACGGCGGAAATGCCGGGCCTCTATCCGCCGGGCGAGTACGATTTGGTGGGAACCATTGTCGGGGCCGTCGACAAGAAGCGCGTGGTGACCGGCGAGAAGATTCGGCCGGGCGACATGGTGATCGGGCTACGTTCTTCGGGGTTGCATACCAACGGCTATTCGCTGGCGCGCCGTGTCGTTTTCGAGCAGGCGAAACTGGGGGTGCACGATCCGCTGCCGGGTACGGATCGCACGGTGGCCCAGTGTCTGCTGGCCGTGCATCGCAGCTACCTGAATCCCGTGACGCGGGTCTTGAAGCGGATCATTGTGCGCGGCATGGCGCATATTACCGGGGGCGGGCTGATCGACAACGTGCCGCGCATTCTTCCGCCGGGCGTCAATGTGGTGATCGATCGCAGCGCCTGGAAAGCGCCCCCGTTGTTTCGGTTCATTCAGGAGCGGGGCCATGTCGACGAACGCGAGATGTTTCGCGTCTTCAACATGGGGATCGGCTTCGTGCTGATCGTTCGCGAGAAGGATGCGGCGCCGACCTTGTCCATTCTCAAGCGGGCCGGGTGCCATCCGATTCTTGCGGGGTACGTGACGGAAGGGCGCCGCAAGGTGACGCTGGCTTAACGTTTCCACCATTCGGGCACGTCTTCCTCGTCGCAGCGCAGGCAGACGCCGGGCGCGTTTTGGAGCCCTTTCATGGAGCGGGCATAGGCGATGCGTTTCATGCCGAGCAGGCGTCGGTAGAAATGCTCGTGCTTGGGATTGATGGCGCAGAGGCAGCTTTGCACGCCTTTTTCCATGGCCTGCTGAACGGCTTCGCCGATGAGGGCCATGACCAGATTGCGCTCGTCGGTGTAGCCGCAGCGGGTGACCAGTCGCCATACACCGGCCAGTTTTCGGCCTTCGCCGCGAACCATATCCGCCGTCGCCTTGAAATCCCGGTCCGCGGGCATCCCGGCGGGGCCGTCCACCGTGACGCTGACGGTACCCAGAAGCAGGCCGGAGCCTTCCACAACCAGGACCGTTGTTTCCGGGATGTCGTCCATTTCGGCATTGTACTTGAGCTGCGGGTCGTTCCGGGGTTCGATGAAGCCTTTTTCCAGGTATGCGTCATAGACCAGCCGATAGATGTTGGCCAGATCGGCTTCGGACGCGACGGGCCGGATCGTGGCCTCGACGGTATCGTCCGGTTCTTGCTTGGTTTCGGGCCGATAGACCTGATTTTTGTTGAGCTGGCCCAGAGCCTCGTCCAGAGAACGGGTCAGTTGCAAGGCGCGCACGGTATCCTGATCGCCGAGCATATCCAGCGCCTGATCGAGGTTCGACGTGACATTCATCGGCGGTGCGGGTTTGGATGGGTTGAGTGTCATGGCTGGGCTTCTCCCTCTAGCGGATCGTCTCCAAGATTCCACAGTTTGATTGTTTCGTCGGCCGATCCGGAGATCAGGCGCTGTCCGTTTCGGCTGAAGGCCACCGACCAGACTGTGCTGGTATGATGACGCAATGTTTTCGTTTTATCGGCGTTCCAGTCCCACAGCACGATATCGCCTTTCGACAGGCCTAGCGCGACAATAGAATCTGTCGGGTGGCTGGCTACGCCCCAGATCGCGTGGGGATCGGCATTCAGCGTTTTGATCCAGCCTTCCTTGATCGACCAGACACCCGCCTTGCCGTCGGACAAGCCGAAGACCACGCATGTTCCGCCGGCCCCGAACGCCGCCGAATAGACTTTGGACGAGACCATGTCCAGCGCGGAGACTTTGGCTACCGCGGCGTTCCCGTTGTCAAATTCCCACAAACGCAGGGTGCCGTCGCCGGACCCGGAGACCAGCGTGTTGCCGTCCGGCGCCGCTTGAACGGAATAGACCCACTTGCCGTGTTCCTTGAGCAGATGAAGGCGGCGCGCCTCGTCGCGCGTGGTCCAGTTCCACAGACAAATGCTGCCGTCGGCCAGTCCGAAAAACACGCCTTTGCCGTCCGGCTTGAAGCAGACGCTGTGCACGGGTTTGTCGAGGCTGGGAATGGTCAGCGTTTCGCATGTGGAAAGATTCCATATTTTGAGCCGGGCATCTTCGCCGCCCGAGGCCAGGCGCTTGAGGTCGGGGCTGGCGGCCAGCGTGATGGCGTTGACCCAGCCATTGTAATGTCCCTTGAGCACCTCGACGTGGTCCGGCTTGCGTTCGTCCCATATTTTTATGATGCCCATGTCCGAACCGCTGACGATACGGCTGCCTTCGTCGGCGAACGCCACGCACAGTTCCGCCCCGAAAATTTCCAGATCGCCTGTGCCGCTCAGCGTCTTGTTCAGTTCCGTCACCACCTGCGCCCGTTCATCGACGCAGCAGACAGGCTGTTCCCTGGCGGAAAAGGCGCGTTTGGTAATGGTTTCGATCGCTACGTCTTCAGTGCGGCTTTCGGCGACACTGGGGCGCGCGGATTCCTGGTTCGCCTTGCAGGGCGTCCATTCGCCGAAACGTACGGGAATGCCCACAGTTTGATTCACAGCCGATCCTCCTGGCCGAACTCATTATGACTGACGAAACACTAGCATACCTTTGTGGCGCGTCAAAGAAATAATGGAAATATTTTTCCGGTTCAAGCGTTCAGCTCGCGATGTTTGGCGGCGATGCTTTCGGCCAGCGTGTCGAGCGCGGCATAGTCGTCGGCGCGCGGTGCGCCTTTGCACATGACTGTACCCAGCACATCGACCTTGAGGTTGGGGATCAATCCGGCGATCTGTTCCGCCGCCTTGGTGCCCCAGCCGTAGGAGCCGATGATGGCCGCATGCCTGAGCTTGGGGCGCAAGGCGTTGGCCAGATGCGTGGCCGAGAACACGCTGGGGTGAGGCCCCACGTGCACGGTCGGCGTTCCGATCACGATCGTGGCGGCATCGACCAGGGCAATAGCCAGCTTGCCGATATCCGTGACGGCCAGATTGAATTTCGAGGCGTTGACATCGCGTTGGATCAGCGCGGCGATCAAGTGGTCGACCATCAGCTCCGTGCTGCCGTGCATGGAAATGTAGGGGATCACCACATGGTTCGAAACCCGATCGGATACCCAGTCCCGATAGGCGTCGAGAATCGTGGCCGGCCGATCGTAGACCGGACCGTGACTGGGCGCGATCAGTTCGAAGCCGAGCCCCTCGATTTTCTTCAGGTTGCCTTGAATGGTCTTGCGGAACGGCATCATGATTTCCGCATAGTAGCGCTTGGCCGCCTCTTCGACATAGGGTTCGTCGCTCGCGTACAGACTGGAGGTCGCCAGATGCGATCCGAAAAAGTCGCAGGTGAACAGAATCTTGTCTTCCGGCAGCCAGGTGACCATGGTTTCCGGCCAATGCACCCAGGGCGTGTGGATGAAGTGCAGGGTCTTGTCGCCCAGCGAAAGCGTCTCGCCGTCGGCCATGGCGCGAATGCGGTCTTCGGGCACGGCCAGATGATCGATCAGCATGCCGCGGGCTTTGGTCGAACAGATCAGCGTGGCGTTCGGATATTTCGCGAGTACGGCGGGGATGCTCCCGGAATGATCCTGCTCGGCATGGTGCGCCACGACATAGTCGAGGGCGGGCACATCCGCCAGTTGTTCCATCAGCATGGGTTCCATGGCCGGATCGACGCTGTCGAGCAGCGCCGTTTTTTCAGAGCCCTGAACCAGATAGGCGTTGTAGCTGGTACCGTCCGGCAAAGGGATCAGCGAATCGAACAGACGGCGGTCCCAATCGGTCGCTCCCAGAAAAAAGACTCGGTCTCTCAGCGTTCTTTGATTCATGTCCGTTGCTCCTCCATGCTGAAATGTTATTGTATTATTCGGGATTTATATCATAGTCGGGATTTTGGGTCAAGCGCTTGAAAAGTGTTCAGGTTTCAGGTTTCGGGTGTCAGGGAAGATTAAGGCGAAAGATTAAGGGGTTCGCGCCTTGAGCCTTAATCTTTCGCCCTAATCTCGCCGGTGTTGTGCCTGGCGCGCGACTTGCGTTGGGGGCGCATAGGCGAAACGTTCGGCGAAGATCCCTTTCTGATCGGCGAATTCGCGCGGGCCATGATTCGCGGCTATCAGGGCGAAGGATTGAGCGATCCGACCGCCATGCTGGCGACAGCCAAGCATTATGCGGGCTATTCGGAAACGCAGGGCGGGCGCGACGCGTCCGAAGCGGACATATCGAAACGCAAGCTGATGTCCTATTTCCTGCCGCCGTTCGAAACGGCCGCCCAATCGGGCTGCATGGCGTTCATGACCGGATACCAGTCCATGGATGGCGTTCCGTCCACCGCCAACCGTTGGCTGTTGCGCGAGACGCTCAAAGAGGCGTGGGGATTCGACGGTGTACTGGTGACGGACTGGGACAATGTCGGGCGCCTGGTCAGAGAGCAGAAGGTGTGCGCCAATCGCAAAGAGGCGGCCGCGCTCGCGCTGGCCAGCGGCAACGACATCATGATGGCCACGCCCGATTTCTTCGAGGGCGCGCAAGAGGCTGTGGCCGAAGGTCTGATCAAGGAAAGCGATATCGACGAGGTGGTCGCCCGCATGTTGGCGTTGAAGTTCAAATTGGGCCTGTTCGAGAATCCGTGCCTGCCCGATTCCGCGCGCCAGGCGGCGGTCATCGGGTGCGCCGAGCATGGCGCGGTTAACCTGGAGGCGGCGCGGCAGAGCTTGACGCTGCTACGCAACGAAGGGCCGCTCTTGCCGTTGCCGGGCGATCAACCGCTGCGCATGGCGGTGGTGGGGCCGAACGCCGACGATCCGCTTGCGCAGCTCGGCGACTGGTCGCTGGGTTCGGGTCAGCTCGAACAGGAAGAACCGTGCCATCCGCGCGCCTGCACGACCACGGTTCTGGACGGACTGCGGGCGCGGGCGCCGGCCGGGTCCACGGTGACGCATGCGGCGGGCTGTTCGATCGAGAACGAGGATGAATCCGGCATTCCCGAGGCTGTGCGGGCTTGCGAAGCAAGCGATGTCGTTGTGCTGGCGGTCGGCGATACGCTTGGTTTCATCGGAGAAGCTCGCAGCACGGCCACGTTGGAGTTGCAGGGTGGACAGCGGGCATTGGCCGAGGCGGTCATGGCGTTGAACAAGCCGACGATCGTCGTGCTCATCAACAGCAAGCCGCTCGTGCTGCCGCCCGCGCTGCATCGCGCGGCCGCTTTGATCGAGATGTTCAATCCGGGCATGAAAGGGGGGCAGGCCCTGGCCGAGGCGCTGTTCGGCGATGTCAATCCGTCCGGCCGTTTGACGATTTCCTTCCCGCATCATGTCGGTCAGCAGCCGGCCTTCTACAGTCAGGTTCGCGGTCAGCACGGCAAGAAGTATGCCGATCTCACGCAAGAGCCGCTCTTTGCCTTTGGCGAGGGCCTGAGCTATACGCGCTTCGTCTATGGCGTGCCTGAACTGGACTCGAACGTCTTGACGCCCGAGGCCGTGTTGCGCGCGGCCGTGGAGGTGACCAATGTCGGCGACCGGGACGGGGTCGAGGTGGTTCAGGCCTATGTTCGCGACCTCGTGACGTCCGCCACGTGGGTGGACAAGGAACTCAAGGCCTTCGCTCGGGTGGCCCTTGCCGCAGGCGAGACGCGCCGGGTAACATTGACGGTCCCGATCGGCGCCTGTTCGCTGGTGAATGCCGCCGGCGAGCGGGTGGTGGAGCCGGGCGATTTCGAACTGCTGGTGGGCGCTTCCTCCCGCGAGCGCGATTTGCAAAGCGTCGCGTTCAGCGTGCGGAACGCCTGAAGGGGCAGCATGGCGGCGCTATATGAAACAGGAAAAACTCGGGCCTTATGATTGTAGAGTCGTGTCGCACATTTCTCGATGCTAACGCCGGTTTTTTCCGATCTGTACGATAGCGGGCAAGTCGCAGGTGATTTGCCCGCACGGGGCTTTTCATATCAGAACAAGTTGTTTCGTCAGCGCCTCGTCCACCCAGGCAGGAGCAGATACCAAACGCACCTCAAGCAATTCCTTGGGTTCGATCTTGTGCAATCCGCCCCCGTAGGCGCGACCGGCATGGAGAATACATTCCGCTGGAACGTTGTTTAGCGCTTCGCCAAGTTCGATCAGACGTTCTTTGTCATTGTCTAGGCAAGCAGCAAGTTCGGGGGTTGGATACAGATTCAGAAACACGTTGGTGACCATAGCATCCGAGAAGTTCACGAAGAACCGGATTGGGCATTCTCGATTGCCGTTGGACCTGCCCATGTACGAGGCCAGAAAGGGTGCCGGCTTCCGTCTTTCCTGATAGTGCCAGACCTCTTTCTGAGAGCAGAGATATCCGTCAGCGATACCCTTTGCCATGCCCTCTTCAAGGTATCGCCACAAACTTGGATATTGTCGCTGTACCTCGTTTGGGGGGAGACGGCAGTCCAGCAGGTAGCGAAATCCCGGCACATGGGGCAATCCTTCGACGGTGGCCCGGATAACCGGTTCACGGAGATAGCGGGGGCTGGGCAGGATGGGCTTCAGGAAGACGCTAGGGATGTCGTATTGGGCGATGGTGTCTGTGTCTAAAATGAAAAAGGCGTTTGCGCCGGTCGCGATACCGCGTCTGACTGAAAAAAAATCCTTGAGGCGCGGTGCGTCGGATGACATGCCATTGTTCTCAAAATGAGACATCGTCCATTTGTTCAACCCGCGAAGTTCCAAAGTCGGCATGGTCCGCTGCTCTTGAGGGTCAAGGTAGTCGCCGTACGAGATCGCGCAACTTGATGTGCCCGGCGATCTATTCTTTCGATATGTGACAATGCAGGAGGAGACGAGAGCATCATCGAACTGGACATCGTCAGGATTGAAATGGTGGATAGAAAGCAGCGTCACTCGGGACGTGAGGTAATCGCGAAGAACTCGGCCGTAGTTGACATAGAGGAATTCGGCAGGGAGAAGCCATGAGGCAACTGCGCCGTCGGCCAAGACCGCGTCGGCCAAAAGCACGAAATAGACATATAGCCCTGACAATCCGCTCACGTGCAGGCCAAGGCGTTGCATCACCAGAGATTGAAGCGCCACCTTCTGCTCGGCTTGAAGGTGGTGGTGTCTGACGTAAGGAGGATTTGTGCAAATGAGGGAGAACCTGCCGTAATTGCTTGATTCCGTCGCGAACGCAGTGAAATCACAATTCAGAACGCGCAGACCGGACGGCGACCAAATAGTTTTGGCAATGTCGCTATAGCATGGGTCGATCTCGCATCCTGTAGCGCTGGTTATTTGCGACGCGGTCGCTTGCCGCAGAAGCGCACTGTAAAACACTCCGGAGCCAAGAGCCGGTTCCAGAAATGCGACCGGCGCATCGCTTGGCAGCGCCTTTAGCGCGTGGGCGACCATGCGCGATGCAACCGGGAAGGGTGTCGAGAACTGTCCCAGACGATTGCGCTCCTCCGCGCTCTTGGTTGCATCGGCTACAAGTTGGGCCTCGGCTCTATTGTTTTCCTGCTCTTGATTTCTATCGACACCGTATATGGCTGTGGCTTCTTTCAATGCCGGGGCTTTTTTTTTATCTTTAGGAGCAAATATCGGCGCGAAATCCGGTGTGCGGTGTTCCCAAATCCAGTCAATAGACTTCTCGACATCGGCTTTCCACAAATGCGGCTTGTCTGAATTGATGGCCATTTATGTAACGTATATCCTTTTGTCGTCCGTGTTATG
>SLMC01000420.1 GCA_007133745.1 Kiritimatiellia bacterium | reverse complement strand
GTCCATGTGGCGCGACATCTTTCGTCCGCTCTACGAACGTCTGACCTCGCGTGCGCACGGATACGGAATGAAGGTGATTTTGCACTCCTGCGGCTACAACTGGGCGCTGATCGACGACCTCTGCGAAAGCGGTGTCGACTGCCTTCAGTTCGATCAGCCAACGCTCTACGACATGCCGGCTCTCGCCGAAAAGCTGAAAAAACATCGCGTTGGGCTTTTTTCCCCTTGCGACATCCAGCGTATACTGCCAACCGGCAACCGGACCTTGATCGAATCGGAAACGCACCGGCTTGTCGAAACCTTCCGAGGAGGATTTATCGCAAAGGAGTATGGCGACCTGCATGGAATCGGCGTGCAGCCCGAATGGGACCAATGGGCCTACGACACCTTTGTTAAAGCCGGACACGCACCCCGCATCCCAACTTGACATATGGCAGCCATTCACTCATGTTTTCCGCACACAAGGCGGTGCACACCCGCAACCCAATCGGAAAATAGAGCAATAAGCACATATCGTGGAGGGTACATTTTAAAAACCTATGGAGTGCGGCGACCTGACGCCGCTTTGTTTTGCGCAGACCTGGCGCGCAAGTTAACACAAAACTCCCATAATGCCGAAAGCCAATGGAGCAAGGACTCTTATGACTGATTACCTACAACTCAAAGACGACGAAAAATCACTGTTCCTGAACGCGGCCCGTTTGGCCGCCAACTGGATGGTCAACACGCAGAACACCGAACAGCGCCCCTGGGCGCCCTACCGGGTCAACCAGAGCGCGGACCAGGGCCGGTTCCTGGAAAAGGTCAATCTGGCGCGCGACGACCGCATGCCGTCCGGCGTGTGGCTGACCGGACTCTACCTCTGCAGCCTGACCGCCATGGACAAGACCCCCGTTCTGAACCGCGACCGCTACCGCTATGCCGTCGAATGCGGCGCGCGTTTTCTGAAGAGTCTGCAGTGTTTCGACGCGCGCTGGCCGAAAGCGGTCGGGGGCTTCCACGAAGTCTGGCCGGGCCAGCCCTATTCCGCGCCGCGCGACGCCGCCACCGGCGCCTTCGGACTTGTCGCCTTGCACGAGGCCACGGGAGACAAGGACGCCTTGGACCGAGCCTTGCGGTTCGCGCAATGGTACGCCACGCATGGCAGCGATGCCGACGGCTATCCGTGGGACGATTTCAACTTGGAGACCGGCGAAGGAACCAGCCGCAAACGCGGCGACTGGCAGGCGGGCGGCGCCCTGATCTACGTTATGCTCCAGGAATTGACCAACGACGAACAATGGAAGACGGCGCTACGAAAGGTTCTGGACGTGCTGGTGGATATTTGCGCCAACGATCCCGGCACCGACACGGCCTACACCTTTCACGGCGACAATATCATTTCGATCGGCAACGACGATTTCGCCACCACGGCTCTCATGGCCGGATACAAACTGTTTCAGGATTGCCGCTATCTCGAATGCGCGGCGAGCAGGCTGCGGGCCGAACTGGCACGCCAGGCCCCATCCGGAGCCTTTCCCGGCTATGGCGGCACGTTCGTAACCGCTCTCGAGCTGCTCGAAGCGCTCGACATGGCGGAGCACGGCATGGAAGTCCTGCCGCCCTCCGAGATTCGCGAACCGTTGCTGCGGGCCGCGCGCCACACGCTCGCATTGCAGGAAACGGCCATTTTGGACCGTTTCGTGCATGGCGGCGTGTACGGCGAAAGCAATTACGGGCAAAGCCGCGACATCGTTCACGGCCGCGACACGGGCTACGCCCTGCAACTCTGGCTGCGCCTGGCCGGCTTTCGCGCACCGACCTATGCGGTGGCAAAGGGATAGAATCATGACGGCGCCCGATATCGAAGAAACGCTTGGCGGTATTAGTCTGCAATTCACCGTACCCTCATGCAGTTCCGCCGGAAATCAGCAATGTGGTTGTGCGATTCTCTGAAGGCAAGCCCTGCGACGAAGCCGTTGCGGACATTCTTCTCGGATTGGCCGACGCTACGGCAAGCCTGGCCTTCGACCCCGAAGCGGCGTATTGAGAAACCAGTTCAAATGCATGACGACAACTCGACAAGACAAGAGCAAGCGAATATGGAAAAGAAACACGAAACAAGAGGCCCGTCCGCCTCCTTCACCAACCAAGGCCGTCGCTATGCTGTTCGAAGCGTCGGGTTTGTTCCTAAAGCCGATGGCTACCTTCACAACGACTCGCTTTACATTCAAGCGGATCAGCGTGGCAATGTTTCGGCGCACTTCAATCAGCCTCGGCCAACCCGCTATTCGGCCCCCCTGCGCTGCGTGTATGTGCGCGACGAAAAAACCGGCGAATTCTGGAGCGCGCCTTTCGACCCCGTTCAAGTTCAGCCCGAGCGCTTCGAATTTTCCGTCGGGCTCGACGACCTGCGCTGGATCAACCGAACAAACGGCGTTGAGACCGCGCTGCGCCTGTTCGTCCCGCGCGAAGACAATGTGGAAGCATGGCGCGCCTCGCTGACCAACCATTCGCGGCGCGCGCGCCGGTTGACGGTCTTCAGCTACTTTCCCATCGGCTCGCCCAGCCCGCTCTATCAGCGAGGAGACTTCGAGCCAAGCGTGAACGGCGTCGTTCTTTGGCATTTTGCAAGCCACAGCGACGCCGGTCAATACCATAATCTCAAGGACCGCCATAATTTCACATTCTGTCTGGCCGACAAAACACCGTCTGCCTACGAAACAACACGCGACGCCTTCATCGGCTCCAGCGGAGAGCCATCGCCCTGCCGGCTCCGCAGGCGCCGGCTCGCCTGTCAACCCTGCTTCATGGATCCCTGCGCCGCCGTGATGCAGTTTCCCGTCTCGTTGAAGCCCGGTGAAAGCGTGGAGTTTCGTTTTCTTTTCGGTCCGGCGCGCAATCGAAATCATATTCGTCAGCTCCGATCACGATATCTTAAAAAGGGCGGCTTCGAACGCGCCTTTCGAGCCGTGCAAGCCTTTCGTTCGAAACATACGCCAGCCGTTCGCATTGAAACGCCAGACAAGGATTTGGACTGTTTCATCAACCATTGGCTGCCCAAGCAGGCCATGTACT
>SLMC01000273.1 GCA_007133745.1 Kiritimatiellia bacterium | reverse complement strand
GCTGCTGGGCACGTGGCGACCCTATATTCCCTATGCCCCGCTTTTGTGGCAAACGGCATTGATTGCCGTGGGCACCAGTGTGATTTCCCTTTACGCCATGCATGAAAGCGCATGTCGGCGTTTTGGCTTTCTCTGGGTTGTGGCATCTGTTATATTGCTGGAAGTTGGCGGTTTGTACAGTCTGATGGGCTGGACCTTTTTTCGCCCGTATCTGCCGGATGCAGTGTGGCATGGCATCGACGGTTGGGCTCGGCCCGATATCGATTTCATCGTAGCCGTTATGCTGGCGGCACGGGGCGTGATTTTGCTGTGGATATTTCCGCGATTGGTGTTCGGTCGGGAGAAAGGTCGGTAGCTTGGAACATCTTTTTGATATTCACCATGGGCGGGACGCCCATGCCACTGCCCATCGTGGCACGGGCGTCCCGACCGTGTTTTTTCGATATTTTGGAGTCGTCCCCCGCGACCTCGTGTCGCGGGAACGGAAGATGGAGGCGAAATGCCGTTCTTTCGAACCCCATCTCAGGTGCCTGCCGCACAAGACGGCAAGGGGCCGGGTCATCATGAGAATTGCGGAAACCCTTTCGGGTTGACATGCGCCCCTTTGCGTGTATCTTGCATATCGAGAGTGTTCTTGTTAGACGCGAAAGACGGTATGAAGAGCGCAATGTCGAAAACGTACGACTGGGTTGAAAGCGAGGAGTGGCTGGCCTGGTATCGTTTGACGCCGGCACAGCGATGGAAGGAAAGCGAACGTCTGTTCGAGTTTTTTTTAATGGCGGGAGGTTCACTTGACGCCGAACCCGATACGCAAAGTCCTTTTCACTTTGACACGCCACGATGTGAAATACCTGCTGATGGGCGGGCAGGCGTGCGTGTTTTACGGCGCAGCGGAATTTAGCCGCGATACCGATGTGGCCTTGCTGGCCAGTTCGGACAATCTGGACAGGCTTGCCGGCGCGATGCGTGAACTGAAGGCGGAAATTGTCGCCGTGCCCACATTGGGATTGGACCATCTGAAAAGGGGCCATGCCGTCCATTTTCGGTGCCGTCATCCCGAAGCGGATGGCATGCGCCTGGATGTCATGTCCGTTATGCGGGGGTTGCCCGAATTTTCGGCGCTTTGGGAGCGAAGAACTACGGCCCAATTCGGCGATGTTACCGTCGAAATCATGGCGTTGCCGGATTTGGTTCAGGCGAAAAAGACGCAGCGCGACAAGGATTGGCCCATGATCCGGCGACTTGTCGAGGCAAACTGGTTCCAGTTCCGCGACGAGCCCAACGAGGAAAGAGTGGCCTTCTGGCTCGCGGAGGCGAGAACGCCCGGGCTCTTGCGCGAAATCGCATCCGAATTTCCGCAAGCGGTCGAGAAGGCGGCGGGGAAACGGGGGGTTTTACGTTCGATTGCCACTGCGACGGACGACCAGCTTTCCGAAGCGCTGGCGGAGGAAGAGAGACGGGAGCGCGCGGCCGATCGCGAGTACTGGAAGCCTTTGCGCAAGGAATTGGAGCAGTTCAGACACGATCTTTTACCATAGGATACTTGAAAAATCTTCTGTAGCATGGGCGTCCCGCCCATGATTCACGGGCAAGATGCCCGAGCCACTTTGCTTGGCGGAGGGTTTTGCAAGATCCTTAGGCATTTGACACTTGCCTTAAGGGACTTTCGAGAGGAAGCTATGCGAAACGAGCAGGACATGGATTTAGGTAGAGTGATCGCCGATGTTATGGAACCGTACAAAACGGTTTCGCTGGCCTACTTGTTCGGATCCGCCGCAACGGGTGCAAACGGGCCTATGAGCGATATCGACATTGCCGTGCTCGCGGACCGCGCCTCGGACGGTTGCGAAGTTCTCGGTCTGTTGCAGGACGACATTTGTCGACGTCTGAAAACCGATCGCATAGACTTGATTTCGCTGGCCGAGGCTCCTCCGCCGTTGGCCTACCGTATCGTGCGGGACGGGCAGTGCGTTCTGTGTCGGGATCGCAAGGTGCGCGAGGCCTTCGAAACACGGGCCATTATGCGCTATTTGGATTTCAAGCCGTTGCGGGATCGGGCCTTTCGCCTTTCCCGCCAGGCCATTTTGGAGAGCGTGTGAGGCGGGCTTTGCCCGCAACTCAATTTGCTTTTCTACCACGGAAAGCGCGGAAGACGCGGAAAGATACACGCAAAAGCGTGTATCTTTTCTGGAAGGGCTCTATGGTAGCGGACAGGGAAATTGTCAGGGACAGATGCGATCGCATCCGGCGCTATGTGGACGACATTCAGGTGTGGTCCGAGCTTGCTTTGGACGAGTTCTTGCGAAACCGGGAACGGCAATACGCTGTGTTGCACGCCCTTCAGCTTGCCATTGAAGCCTGTATCGAGATCGGCTCTCATATCTGTTCGGCGGATGGACTTGGCGTACCGGCCAGTTATGCCGAGACGTTCGATTTTCTCGAGCAAGCCGACGTTGTTGACTCCGGTCTTGCCTGCGATTTGCGTGCGATGGCGCGATTCCGCAATCGGATTGTGCATTTTTATTGGGAAGTCGATTTGGGAGAGGTGTATCGCATCGTGACAGAACATCTGCAGGATTTCGACCGGTTTCTCAAAGCCGTCGAACAGTATCTTGGTCCCACGGATTAGCCGTTAAGTGTTCGAGTAAGGGTAAGAGAGTCTTCGATCTCCGAGAAGGGGACAAGGTGGATTAGAGTGCTGCTCGGCTGAAAACAGGGAAGAAGATAGAAGGCGGGAATGCTGCTAACCCACTACAAGAAAGAGTGTTAGACAGGAAAAGCATAGGTGGAACAGATGCGGATTCCGTATCCGTGTCCTTCAGCGTAGCGGGTGGTAAGAAGAAGAAAGCGCTATGAAGAGCATGAAAGACGTGATTATACACCCATCGGCTATAGTTGACGACGGCGCGGCGGTCGGGGCCGGGACGCGAATCTGGCATTTCAGCCATGTGATGGCCGGTGCGACCATCGGCGAACGCTGCATTCTCGGCCAGAACGTCTTTGTCGGGGACGGGGTGGTCGTGGGCGACGGGGTCAAGATTCAGAACAACGTGTCCTTGT
>SLMC01000422.1 GCA_007133745.1 Kiritimatiellia bacterium | reverse complement strand
CGCCGATCTTGAGGTCTTCCGGGTCGACGTCGAGATCATCGAAGTCTTCGTCGCTAAGATTGGCGAAGTCGAAGGTGGGGTTCTGATTCTTGGTTTCCTGGAAGCTTTCGATTCTCGCCTTAAGGTCGTCGATCTTCCGGATGGTGCGGCTAAGGGTGAGGCGGAAAGAATCGATAGAGCTTTCGAGCCGCTTGAGAAAGTTCACCTTCATCATGGAAATGAGGATGCGTTCCCGGCCTTCCTGTGTGAAGTTTCCAATCCGTTGGGCGTATTCATCGAGCACAGACTGCGGCAGATCGTTGCGGAGGTAGGAGCTCGGGTGGTAGAGACTCAGGGTGAGACTGCTGATTTTGGCATCGAGCTGCTGGAAAGTGAGGAACTTTCCATCGGCGTCGATCTCCGGGTATTCCGCCTGGGGCTTGGATCTGTCGGGAAAGCCTCCGAGGCTGGCGAGTTCTTTTGCGTAGTAGCGCTTGATCTGGGCCCGGGAACGGGCGATGGAAAGGCCATCGAGCAGTTTGAAAAAATCGCTCCCAAGCTGATTGATGAGGTCGCGGGTCTTGCGCTCCGCAGGCGGCTTCTTCGTCCAGGTGGTGAATTTGCTCTGCGCCTGGCGGGCGGTTTCCTTCACGCTGGGCACGCCGAGGTTTTCCCGGAATGCGCCGTCATGGGCGGGATTCTCGGAGCGGGCGACATCGCCGCCGGCGATGAGGGATATCTGATTGCGGATGTCGGCGATCTGGTTGTTGACCGGTGTGGCGGAGAGCAGGAGCACTTTGGTTTTCAGGCCCGACTGAATGACATCCGCCATCAAGCGTTCGTAGCGGCTTCGTCGCCGAGAACCGTCGTCTTTTTCCTTGCCGACGGCGTTGTTGCGGAAGTTATGGGATTCGTCGATGACAATGAGCCCGTAGTTGCCCCAGTTCAGGCTGGCGAGATCGATGTCGCCGGATAGTCCGCCTTCCCGCGAAAGATCTGTATGGGAGAGAACATCGTATCCAAACCCGTCGTCAAGAAGGGGGTTGAGGCGGCTGTTTGCTCCGTAAACCGTCCAGTTTTGTTTCAGTTTCTTGGGGCAGAGCACGAGAACGCGTTCGTTCCGGAGTTCGAAGTATTTGATGACCGCCAGCGCCTCGAAGGTCTTTCCCAGTCCAACGCTGTCGGCCAGGATGCAGCCATTATAGGCGAGGATTTTGTTGATCGCGCCTTTGACGCCGTCCTTCTGGAACGAGAAGAGCATGTTCCAAATGCTGGACTCGAGGAGCGTCGTTCGTTTGAGGGTGTCGTCGACATCGTCTGCGCCTGCGAGTTCCTCGCGGAAGATGTGGAAGAGGGTGAGGTAGTAGATGAATTCCGGGGAATGATTCGCGTAGAGGCGTTCCAAGTATCGAAGCACCTCGGCTTTCACGTCTTTGGTGAGCGCGTCGTCGCTCCATGCTTCCTCGAACCAGTCGAGGAGATCATGGCGATCCCGGTCGGAATCAATGACGAGATTGAGTTCGATGTTGTTGCCGGAGTGGCGGAGACCCAAGCCTGGAACGGTAAAATTCGAGCTGCCAAGGATGGCGTTGGAGGCGTTGCCGTTTTGAATATGGTATGCCTTGCCATGGAGGAATCCGGATTGGCGGATTGAGCGGATCTCCACCATCCTGTCGATCCATGCCGCACAGGCCTTTGCGGCGGGACGCTGAGCGAGTGAATGAGCGAGTTCGAGCCCGTCCTCGGTAAGGCGGAAGTTCTTCTTGGCGTGCTTGTCGGAATCAATTTCCGATATGAACGACGGTTCTCCGAAGAGAAAGCGGAGGTTTTGGGCGGATTCGAGTTCGGGCTTCAGCGCATCGTAGGCGCTGACGGTAAAGTAGGCTGAAACGAACGAGAGTTTCGTTTGGGGCTTGATCTGAGAACGAAGAAACTCGCCGACCGATCCGCGTGCCGGGCGATTGTCTTTTAGACTGCTTTGCGTCATTGATGTTATCCCTCGATCATTTATGCATATTCATACGGAATGGATACCTGAAATACAAGACAAAAGGTAACGGCTCCAGAACATCAGGACAGGCCTATTGTCGCGACGTCGTTGGAGCGGGCGCAATCCGGGTAGAAAAGCGATCAGCAGTGGATAAGAAGGCGATTGAACGGGCGTTCAGTAAGATGGCATTTTTTCCTCGCATGGCCTTTGTTATTTGCTAGATTTACAAGTAGGTCGGACAGGAATGCCCGAGAATGTCGGCGGGGAAAAGGACGGCGGACCCGGCGGTGGGTGCAAGACGGAAAAGGTACCGTCGCCGATCCTAATCGCACTCTTGCTTCTCGCCAATCCTGCCGGAGGCAGTTCCACAGGGATTGGAGAGAGTGCGATTAGGATTGGCGAGAAGAACATGTTCTTGCCAAACGGCCGAGCCTGCGATGTCATTTCCACGCTCGAAACGAAGGAGGAACGATGTCATTGTTGTCGAAAGTGTTGCGCAAGGTGAAGGTTCCGAATTTTTCGATCCGTTCCGAACCTGCTATCACTCGGGACCTTGTCGTACTGGCCTATTATTTATACTTGCGGCGTCCTCCCGAGAACGAAGAGGTCATTCGCCATCATATGGGCGCCGCGAATATCGATCAGTTGTTCGCCAATTTCACGAATTCCGACGAGTTCGTCGATGTGCTTCATCGCGCCTCGAGCAATTTCGGAACCATCACGCTCAACCGGCTGGTGGGCGCCGCCGCGCAACGCATCGATACGGTGGTTGACGAAAAAACCATGGTTCGATTGGTTCGGCATGTGCACGATGTCTGGTCCGCATACGGGAAAACCGAGCCGCATTGGTCGGTGGTAACCTCGGAAAGCTATTTGAGCGACCGGATCGCCGGCACGCGAGAGCATTTTTATCAAAGCGGCGCCGACAATGTGAAGCAATTGCGGGCTATTCTGGAAAGAAACGGCGCCGATATTTCGACATTGTCCACCTGTCTGGAGCTGGGCTGCGGGGTGGGACGGGTCACTCAGTGGCTGGCCAGGGAATTTTCGAAGGTTGTCGCCGTCGACATTTCCCGTCCGCATCTTGATCTGGCCGTCGAACAGCTTGGCAAGCAGAGTATCTCAAACGTCGATTTCATCTGTCTTTCCAGCTTGGACGATGTCGAAGCGCTTCCGCGATACGATCTGTTTTACAGCCTTATCGTTTTGCAGCATAATCCGCCGCCGGTCATCCGGCGCATGCTTGCAACGATCTTTTCAAAAGCGAACGAGGGCGGCGTGTGTGTTTTCCAGATACCGACGTATTTGGAAAATTACGAATTCAACATCGACCATTATCTGGCTTTTATCGAGAAGCGCCAGGCCATGGAGGTTCATGCGCTCCCGCAACACGAGATATTCGCCTTGGCCTCGGCGGCTGGACTGTCGCCGCTCGAGGTTGTTCGGGACGGGTCGGTCGGCGGCGTCGACAATGTGTCGAGCATCTTCGTTTTCCAAAAGACAAGCTAAGGCGGGCTGTCGCCCGCAACCCAAGTGTGTGAGTATGTGGGTTTGGGAGTATGTGAGTTTTTCCACACACACGACTTACACATCTGCATCCAGGCACCTGTTTGGTGCAGAGCAAACTGGTCACTGATTACTGATGACTGGTCACTTGCGCCAGAAAAGTATCTTGAACTGCCGAATCTAGGTTAAGGCGCTATGAGGTCGCAACGTTTCGCCGCTTGCGCAGCCGAATCAGCTTATGGCGGTCGAGAAAGACGAAATAGTCGACCAGTTGTTTCAGCGACAGCGGTTTGGGCGATTCGTGACGCTGTCGCTGATGAATATCCCACAGGGAGCGACGGCCGTCGCTCCAGAAAACAGGCAGATTGAGCTTGGGCGACCATGTCGGATTGAACGGCGCCTTCGCCCGCTGTTCGGGAGACAGATGACCGAGCGCGCATGTTCCCGCTACGGTTCGGACAGGGATCAGCGTCCGCGCGCGTTGCGCCAGCGCGCGCGATACGCGTTCCGAACTCGCCGCCTTTTTCGTCTTGATTTGCCGGGCAACGGCGCGCACTTGTTCTTGCGCACCGGCCAAGCATGTTCCGGTCAATTGTTCCAGACCGTTCAGCCTTGTCAACTCGCATTCAAGCAGGTGGCCCAGTCGGTCGCGGTCGCCTTTCGCTTCCAATTTCAATCGACGGGTGGCCGCCGACACGCAAAGCCGGGCCGTTTCTCTCGCTAGATTCGGGTTCATGGCGGCGGCCACGTAAACATAGGCGGCCATGGCGCCGCCGACAAGCTTCAGCGTACGTGCCGATACCTTGTCGGGCGTGTCCTCGTTCGAGTGATAGAAGCGATCGCGCAGATGGATCAGCGCCGGACAAGGCGCTCCAATGGCGGGATCGCTTACGATATTGTCGTTCACGATAAAGGTTTTGGGCTTGAACTTGAGCTTGCCGCGCGCCGCTTTGCCGACAAAACGCATGAGCAGCGGATCCGTAAAGGACGAAACCGCGTCGGGGGTGTGATAGACATGAAGCACGGATCGGCATTTTTTCTGATCCTGGCCAATCATGTCGGGGTTGACCCCGGCGACATAGGTTTTGCCTTGCGCGCGGGCGTGCTGGAAATAGGCCAGAAATCCGACGATTTCGAATGTGAACACCACCCGGATGGTCCGCTCGGGCGGCGAAAGAACGCCGCGATCGATCAGGGCCTTGATGGCGCGCAAAGCCTCGATGGCGCCGGCCACGCCGGAACAGTTGTCGTTGGCGCCGGGTTCGTAGAGGTGGGCGACAATGACAACTTCTTCGTCGGGTTTTTCGACGCCGCGCAGACAACCGGTCGCGCAATGCAGATGCCCGGGTCCGCGGGTTCCCCGAATCAGGTACCGGCACTCTACGGCGCCATGTCGGTCCAGCTCGCGACGAATGGCTTTGCCCTGTCGGCGCGAAAGGGAAAACCCCGCCAGTCCCGCCCGGTCTTCCAGCAAATAGGCGTTTTCCCAGCGATGTCCGTCCTGAAAATTACGCGGGCCGCGTACGCCGGGCCAGTTCGGAGAAAAATCCGTTGCGACACCCAATGCGCCGTGGCGCGCAAGAACGGCGGGCTTTTCATGCAAGGTTTCCGAAAAGACCAGCTTGCCGGTCACATCGCGATCTTTGGCGTACACCAGTTGCGTACGCACCTCTTCGTTCGTAGGCGCGCTGTAGGGAAAGACCGAGGTCGGGATGCGGACGTGATTGGCCACGCTTTGCCAGCGGCCGTTCAGCTTCAGCTTCAGCCACGCTTCATCGACGTTCCAACAGGGCGATGTCTTCCAGTTCCCGTACAGGATTTTCCCGTCCGACGGAAATTTCAGCAGTTCGACATTGTCGAATCCCAGTGTGCGCATGCGCTCGCAACACCAAGCTGCGCTAGCTTCGTACTGCGCATTGGTGATATGCCGACTGTAACGGTACAGGCGGGCGACGTCCGCCTTGGCTTGCGTGCCCGAATAGGCTTTGAGAACAGTGTTTAGAATGCTTTCAAGCGTCACGGTCTCTCCTTGGTCTGGTGCGCCGACTTTACCGGGCCTTGCGCAAAAATTTATTGAACATAAGGCAACGAAGGAAACAAAGAGTCCCTGGTCTTTGGTCCGTAGTTCTTCGTCAAAAAAATATGAAAGAATAAATTCAAGCTAAAGCCATTTGCCGACGGAATCAAGATGTATCTGCACGGCTTGTCGCTGCAGGGCGACGATGCGATTTCTTGCACCGACCCGCCCGCCGACCTTGTGTCGGTGGAGGAAAACGTTGAGAAAGAGAAATGCCACCACAACACAAACTTTCTTCACCAACCGGCATAAAGCCGGTGGGATCGTGAAGGGCTGCAACAAATCGCAGATGCGCCCTGTCCGTTCGCGGCGGAAATGCCTGGCGCTATGATCAAAGCGTCGGAGAAATTTCCGACCTCCAACCTCAGTCTTACGACTTCTGGTTTGCGGGAGACAACCCGCCTTGCCGAATCGTTCCGTTGCGTGCGCGCGACCGATACATCGAGGGGGAGAAACCGGTTTCCGCTGCGAAACGCGCGGCGAAATGCTGGGACGATGAAAACCCCAGTTCGTAGGCCAGCGCGGTTACGGGAATGTCCGTTGCGCTCAGCCGCGTTTGCGCTTCCTTGATTTTCAGATCCAACAGCCAGCGTTTCGGAGACATGCCGTAGGCTTGACTGAAATACCGCGAGATTTGGCGGTAGGACAATCCGGTCTCCGCCAGGATGTCTCGGGCGCCCCGCTGCGAATGCAAAGCCATGCGCAATGCTTCCCTTGCTCGCTCCGCGCATTGTTTTCCATAATCCGCTTCACGGCTCCGTGCCGAGCCGGACGTTTCGTCGCGGGCCAGCGTCCAGGCCAAGGCGCGGCCCAGTCCCAACATAATGTCACGCGACCCCGCTTGCGGCAGTCGCCCTTCCGAGTCCATAAGCTCCGCCACAGCGCGTAAGCCCGTCGACACGATCGGCGTGCGCACCGAGCCGTGAAACAAGGCATCCTTGGGCGCCGGATCAACGAAAAAGACGGCCTGATACCCCTCGGCCCCCGTCGACAGCCGAAATGCGGAGCCAACACTTAACAGCGCCGCACGGCCCGGAATCAGCGCCGCAGAGCCAGCCTCGCTTTCGCAGTGTAAAACGCCCTCCATTACGACAATCAGTTGAAACTGATAATAGGCCGACGTCGCATAGGCGTAATACGGCGGCTGTCTCTTGATGCCCGCCGAACTGGCTGCTTCCATCTGTCTCATAAATATACACGATAAGACCAAATAATGAACGATAGCAATAAAAAAATAGTTATACTTGTCTCTTAAGTAAACATCAATAAGGAGGGCGAATCATGAAAGCAACGATGACTCCGAGAGAACGCATATTGGAAACCCTGACGTTCGGGACGCCGGACAAAATCCCCTTTGCGCCGGGCGGTCCTCGCGAATCCACGCTGAAGCGTTGGCATCGGGAGGGGCTGCCGGAAGGCGTGCCATGGCAGGCGACGTTGGCCGAAGTCTTGGGGGTGCCGCCCGACGGTTTCCACAAGACCTTGGGACTGGGCGTGAATTTCAGGATGATGCCGATGTTCGAGGAAAAGGTGTTGGAGCATCGGGACGGTCATTACATTGTTCAGGACTGGATGGGCAACATCACGGAGATATCCGACGAATTCGATGTCACCTACATTCGTCGGGCGGTGGATTTCGTGACGCGCAAGTGGCACAAGTTTCCGGTCGAGAACCGGGCCGATTTCGAGGCCATGAAACGCCGCTACAATCCCGACGAACCCGGTCGCTACCCGGCCGATTTCGACGCGCGCGTCGAAAAGCTCAAGGGCCGCGACGCTATCGTTGCGTTCTCCTTTTCCGGCGTGTTCTGGCAGTTGCGGGAATGGTGCGGGTTCGAGCCGCTATGCATGCTGCTGATCGAAGACCCCGAATTCGTGCGCGAAATGGCGGAGTTCTGGACCGCCTATGTCTCGCAAACCATGGCGCGCGCCTTGGAGAGCGGCGTGGTGGATTGCGTGAAGATCAGCGAAGACATGGCCTACAAGGAAAAAAGCATGATCAGTCCGGCCATGACCCGCGAGTTTTTGCTGCCGGCCTGGACGCGTTGGGCGAGCGAAGCTCGTCAGGCGGGCGTATCGCTGATCGACATGGATTCGGACGGCAAGATCGACGAGCTGATTCCGATCTGGATCGAGGCGGGCATCAACGTGTGCGATCCGATCGAAGTGGCGGCGGGCAACGACATCAATGCCTATCGCGCGACATTCGGCAAGCGCATGGCGTATCGGCAGGGCGTGGACAAGCGCTGCATTGCCAAAGGGGGAGACGTGATCGAAGCGGAGTTGGCGCGCATCGAACCTGCGGTCCGCTCGGGCGGCTTTGTTCCCGGTTGCGATCACGGCGTTCCGTCGGACATCTCCTGGCCGGACTTCATCCACTACAGCCGCAAGCTGGCTGAAATTACCGGCTGGCTGTGATGTTTCGAGGCAGGCCGGCGCTTCCGACTTCGCCGGGCGTTTTTGCCGGCATTGCTTTTGAACAGAAGACAACGAAGGAAACAAGGATTTACCACGGAGACACGGAGGCACGGAGAAGGCGGTTTTTGAGAAGAGAATGAATTTTGGAGTGCGGCGACCCGGCGCCGCTTTGTTCAGCGCGACCTGGCGCGCGTGTCAAAAGCCTTCATAAGGAATTGAACAGAAGGCAACGAAGGAAATGAAGGCGGAAGAAGAAAAGAAAGCCCGCGAATCACGCGAATGAACGCGAATGAAGAGGTGTTTTTAACAGAAGGCAACGAAGATAACGAAAGAAGAAGTTTAACCGCGGAAAAAGCGGAATACGCGGAAAGGGTGTGGGCTTAACTTCAGGTGTATCCTCATGGTGCCTCGGTTCCGCGCAACGGGAATGGGTTACAGCGCAAGCGTGATGAGCGTCCAGGACAGGGCGCCGGCCAGGAGGGGGGTGGTTAGCCAGCCGACAACGATACGAAAGAGCATGTCATAGCGAACCGTGTGCATGCCCTTGACCCAGCCGATGCCGATTAAAGCGCCGATGATGCCTTGCGACGTGGAGACCGGCACCCCGATTACGGCATAGACATGCACAACGAGCGCCAGCGCCAAAACCGTGCATAGCGCCGCGAAAACGTCCAGCTTGACAATGCCCCGCCCCACAGTGAACATGACGCCTTTGCTGAAGGTCATGGCGCCGAGAGCGATGCACAGTCCGCCAAACAACGCGGCTTCGTTTGCCGAAAGCCCCGTGCCTTCCGCCAGCATGGCCGAAACGTTGGCCACGTTGTTGGCCCCGAGCGAGTAGGCGCTGTAGCACCCGCACACGATCAACGCGGCGCGCATGACCGGATCGTACACGAAAACCGAAGGGTTCCACGTGCGGACGACAGCGGCCAGAACGCGGTAGACGAGCACGCAGATCACGGCGGCGCCCACGGGCGTTCCGATCCAGCAGAGAATCACCTTGCCCAGTCCGCCCCAGTAAACATCGTTCTGGGCAAGGCCGAGACCGATAATGGCCCCGACCGTGGCTTGAGACGCGCTGGCCGGCAATTTCAGGGCGGTCATCAGGGTCATGGTTGCGGCCGCCGCCAAAGACACCATCCAGGCGGTACGCGCCGTCTGGGCGGTGAGCCCTTGCAGCGTGTGCGTACCCGCCGCGCCCTGCAGCCACGCGCCTGCCACCGCGAAAACGGCGACCAGCATTGTCGCCAAACGAAACGAAACCATGCGACTGCTCACCGCTGTCCCGAACGTGTTGGCCGAATCGTTGGCCCCAAGACTCCATCCCAAAAAAGCGCTGGTCGAAAACACGAGCATCGTTGACCCTTTCCTCGCAACATACAACCAAATTGCCGCCAAGTTGCAAGATCAATCCCATTCTCTGCGATCCCTTTGGAACGTGCTCAAAACAACCTGTGAACAAATTGTTGATAACTGTTAATTAATGCGACCGAAGGCAAAATAACAAAGAAAAACCAACGTATTGACAGAAAGAATGTTGCAACGATTGTTGATGAACGGCCTTGATATCATTCGCGGACGCATTTTTTGCAAGCTATTGCATTTCAATCTCTTGCAGTTCATCATTTTGCGGACGTCATTTTGAGCGCATGAGCCATGGCTTGTGGACAAGCAGGGTTACGATAGGCGTATGTCATGGATTGAGCGACTTTTACGCAGACGGAAAAAGCCTGTTACCAAGTCAGGCGAATAGCATTGGGCGGGCCTGTCTTTTGCGAACGCGAACGGGACCGTTCATCCTAGATTGGCGGAAGTGGCCGAGTTAATAGACGGCAGCATAGTGTATCCGACTAAGTGTTCTGATTTGCGGGTTCAACGGCTCTTATTAGCGCCTTCATCACGCCGTTCTGCCTAAAAAAACAAGAAATTGGAGGCGTGATTGTTTGTGAGAGAGTGTGTGTGCGTGGTATGCGGGTGAAAACTCGCACACGCCCAAACCCGAATACTCACACACTTGGGTTAGCGCGTATTCGGGTCATTCCGTACCCTTCACCATAGGAACGAAGCGCACGGCAAGATCGTCCTCCTTGATCACCTGTCCGCCTCGTTTGCGCAGAATGACCAGTCGTTGCGTTCCGACGCCGACAGGAACAATCATGCGGCCGTCGTCCTTGAGTTGAGCGACGAGGGCTTCCGGCACGTTTTCCGGAGCGCAGGTAACAATGATCGCGTCGAACGGAGCGTACTCGGGCCAGCCCTGGTAGCCATCGCCCGCCAGAACGGCGACAGCGCCGTAGCCTTCGGCGTTCAAAACGGCCTTGGCGTGCTCGGCCAGTTCGGGGACGATTTCGATACTGAACACTTTCGCGCCCATCTCGGCAAGAACAGCGGCCTGATAACCGGAGCCGGTCCCGATTTCCAGAATTTTTTCGCCTGGCTGCACATTCAGGATATCGGTCATGTAGGCGACGATATAGGGTTGCGAGATGGTTTGGCCATGCCCGATCGGCATCGGGTGATCCCCGTACGCCCGAGCGTTCCGGAACGGTTCGGGGATGTAGCGGTGCCGACGCACGGCGGTCATGGCGCTCAGCACGCGTTCGTCGCGAATACCGCGCTGACGGATGAGCTGAACCATGGCTTCCCGGCGAGGAACCCAGGCCTCGTCCTCTTTCGGCATGGCGGATACCTCCTGTGCGAGAGGCGTTTCCTCTCGCATACGTTCTTCCTGCAATCTGCCCGAAGGCTCGGCACACGAAAGCCCGACTGCGGCCAATCCCACTAAGCCGAGATGAACTGTAAAAATGCGATTTCCCATTGTCATAACATGAGGCTAGCGCCGTGCCGGGTTTCTTGTCAACAGAAAAGTGGATAAGCAATCATTCGACACTGGGCACGATGGACAGGGCTCGGCTGATCAAACCTTCGGAAAGCGGTTTGCCGGTCAGGCTGAAGGTCATGCGGTACACGCGGCCCCGATCTGGATCTTTACCGATTACGACGCCGCTGAGCCGGGTATCGTTCCAGCGCGCGCTCGGAATGCCCGCCCACTTGAACTGCCAGACAAGCAGGTAAGCGAACGTTTCCGTATCGACGCTTTCCAAGGGCAATGATCGAACGAGCATTTCCTCTTTGCCCCTGAACAACCGCGCTTGTACCGGGCCGGGCGGCCCCAGCAAATTCAGTTCGGCCAACGCCTCCCTCAATGCGTCGGCCGTATCCGCATGTTCCATGGCGTCCAAGTGTCTTTGCAGCGCCTTTTCAGGGAAAAGCATGTCCGTATCGAGTTTGCCGGACGAGGGGGCGGACAGCTCGATCAGCGTACAGGCGGGAAAGAACTCGGTCAGTTCGTCGATCAGGCCGGGCCAGAATTTGGCGGCCGCATTGGCATAAGGTTCTCCGCCAATCAGCAACGCCTGCGTGCGCGGCGCATCCAGCGGATCGTCGTCCGTTAAATCTCTCAGCAATCCCGGCATGTTATTCCTAAGGCGGGCTGTCGCCCGCAACCCAAGTGTGTGAGTATGTGGGTTTGGGAGTATGTGAGTTTTCACCCGCTCACTCACAAACCCACACACTCACATACTCACATACTCACAAACAATCGCGCCTCCAATGTCTTGTTTTTTCTGCAGAACGGCGTGATTGAAGCTCTAAGGCGCTTCGGGGGGAAATGCAAGTCCAAAGCGAAAGCTGCCTCCGGCAGGATTGGCGAGATGGAAGAGTGCGATTAGGATCGGCGACGGCAGCTTTTCCGTCCTGCACCCGGCGGCGGCCGCGCTCATCCTTACATCGGACTTGACCTCGCGCGCCGCTTGGGTCACTTTGTCTTCATGAAACAAAAACAAGGCGGGCTGTCGCCCGCAATCCAAGTGTGTGGGTATGTGGGT